>JAOAEH010000001.1 GCA_026416895.1 Elusimicrobiales bacterium | reverse complement strand
TTATATATTATTTTCATTTTTTAATTTTATTTTTATATTTTCTACAATTTCACTTATAAATTCTTTTTCTATTTTAATACTAATTTTAGCTACATAAAACTCAGATTTAAATATATTTTTTATTTTCTTAAATACTCTAACAGCATCTTTCATTGTTGTTACGAGTGGAAGATTTTGTCTTATATTTTCTATAGATATTAAGTCTTTTTCTGTATATTGGTAATGATCTGGATATTTCCAGATTTTAATTGGTTTTGCACCTAATTTAACCAAATAATTAATAAACTGGTCATTATCTCCTATACCACAAAATACTGCTATTTCTTTATTTAAAAAATAATCTTTTGGGTAGGTTTTTATGTTTATAATTTCTTCAAAACCTTCTATTGTATAAGAGCCTTTAAGTATTTTTTTTATAGAAATATATTTTGATAGAAAATCTTCTATCTTTTTTATATTCTCATTTTCAAAAATATCATAGTGATTTATAAAAACCAAATTAGCTCTTTTAATTCCACTATATGGTTCTCTCAAATTTCCAAAAGGTAGAAGTTTTTCGTATATTTGGTTTGGATTTATTAAAACTATAGAATAGTCATAGTTAAAGTTGAAATTTTGATAACCATCATCAAAAATAATAACATTAGGTTTATATTTTTCTAATGCAAATTTTATAGCTTTTTTTCTATTTTTTGATGCAATTATAGGTATTTTTTCTTTTCTAAGAATTAATGCCATAAGTTTTTGTTCATCTGAAATCTTTTCTTCTCCTATTAAATTTTCAAACATAGAATAATCAAAATCAAAAACATCATTTTTTTTAAATTTACTTTTATATCCTCTTGTTATTATTATTGTTTTTAATCTTGTACTATTTATCTTTTTAGCTAGTTCAATCACAAATGTTGTTTTACCAGTTCCCCCCGTTGATATATTACCAACACAGATCAGATAATAATTTTTTTTTCTTTTCACAAAATTTTTGAAAAAAATTCTAACAAATTTATTAATCTCAAATCCTATATAATATATTGCTGTCAAAAAATATAGTAAAAATCTTCCTATGCAGTTTTTTTTAAGATTATCTCTTAATTCTAACAAATTCATTAAAGTATTTTATTCCTACCTTTTGATAAATGAAGTTTTAAATCAAAAATGCCTTCTCGATACTTTATAAAGAGTCTATCTATTGGAAAGTTTTCTCTATCCCAAGGCCAAGGAGTAATTCCTTGTTTAAAGCTAAAGTCAAAAATATAATTTTCTTTAACTATTTTTCTTATTTTTTCATTATATGCTCCATTTCCATATGGATAAGCAAATGAGATAATTTCATTTTGAAATAAATTCTCTAATTGTTTTTTTGATTCTATTATTTCCCAAACAGCATCTTCAAATGGAATATTTTCTAATTTAGGATGATTCATTGTGTGTGAACCAAATTCAATTATCCCACTTTTATACATCTCAATAAGTTGTTCTTTTGTAGCCATATTAAGCCATGGTTCAGTTTTCGGATTATGCCATATATTAGTTTTTCCAATTGTATTGTATACTACGAAAATATTTCCTTTTACACCATATTTTTTAAGAATAGGATAAGCATATAAATAATTATTTTCATATCCATCATCAAAAGTAATCAAAACAACATCATCAACAGGTTTAGATTCATCATAATACTTTTTTAAATCAGAAAAACCTATTATTTTGTAGTTATTTCTAAGCAGGTAAGAAATATGTTTTTCAAAATTTTCAGGTGTTACCCATAATTCTTTTAATTTAGAAAATTTAGGTGGATAACCAACTTTATGATAAACCAAAACTTTAAGTCCTTTTTTATTCTTAAGCCACCAACTCCATCTGAAAGAATATCCTAATATTATAAAAATGATGCCTAGATAATAAACATTCATAATTTATATTTTAAAAATTTTTCTACATACTTAAAAACTTTTTCAACTCTTATAAGTTTCATACATAAGAAATGTTTATGTGGACATTTATCTGAGCCATGAAGTCTACATGGTCTACAGTTAAGTTCTTCTTCTATTACTATTGAATTTTTTGAATAAGGGAAAAAACCTAATTCTTTTGTAGTTGGGCCGAATATAGCAATTACGGGTGTTTTACAAGCAACAGCAATATGCATAGGACCCGAATCATTAGAAATTAATAAATCCGAATTTTTAATAAGATAAATTAGTTCCTTTAAATCTGTTTTGCCACATAGATTTATAAATGAGTTTGAAGAAGTAAATTTTTCTATTGATGAAATCTGTTTTTTTTCTCTTTCACTACCTATTAAAATTGGTTTAATAAAATATCTATCATTTATCATTTTTATTAGTTTTGCAAATTTAAAATCAGGCCATCTTTTTGTAGTCCATATTGATGATGGATTTATTATGATAATTGGTTTGGAAAAGTTTGTTTCTTCGTTTATATTAAGAGAAAAGTTTGGAAAATCTATGTCAGTTTCAAAAACTAAATCTTTTATTAACATCATATTTCTTTCTAAATCATGCATGTTCCATTTGAATGGAATTTTAATATTGTATAATAATGAAGCTGGAAATATATCAAATCCTATTCTTTGTGGAATATGAGAAAAATAAGAGATTAAAGCTGTTCTAAAAGATCTGTGTGGCATTATAGATATGTCAAAATATTCTTTTTTAATGTTTTTTATTAAATTGATAAAACTTTTTATCTTATTTGAAGACTTATCATCTATAAAAACTTTGTTTATCTCTTCTATAGTTTGTGCAACTTTTAAATTCTCTTTCCTAACAACTAGTGCTATAAAAGAATTTGGATATTTATCTTTTATTTTTTTTATAAGGGGTAAAGTCAATAGTAAATCTCCAATAAAAGCTGTTTGGAATATTATTATTTTTTTGTAATTTAGGTCTAAAAAATTTTTTTTATTTGTTTTATTGAAGCTTTCTATAGTTATTTCTTTTGTATATATATTTAAGCCTGACATCTTCAAAACTTCTAAATATTTTTCTATTACATGTCTTTCTAGTTTTGGAGATATGTATTTAAAAAGAATTAAAACGTACCTGAGTAGGGAATCTTTTTTATAGGTTATTTTTTTTTCAGATTTTAAAAGTTTTTTTATAAAAAAGCTCCTTATATTCGAATGTAGATCAAAAATAAAATCAAAATTTTCTTTTCTTAATTTTTTTATGGTCTTAAATAATCCATCAAAAACAATAATTTCATCTACATCTTTATTTATTTCTAATAGATCCTTAAATTGTTTTTTAGTCAAATATAAAATTTTTGAGTTTGGATAATTGAGTTTAATATTCCTTAAAACAGGAAATGTCAAAATGATATCTCCTAATGAAGAAAGTCTTATAATTAAAAATTTTTTCATAAATTTAATTATACTATAATATAGTTATGGAAAATCTTTTATACTTAAAAGATGAAATTTTTGAAATAATTTCAAATTTTTCAAAAGTATCCGCTTTGGTAATAGGGGATGTGATGTTAGATCATTACGTCTTTGGAAAAGTAAGAAGAATTTCCCCTGAAGCTCCAGTTCCTGTAGTTGAAGTTACCAAAGAAAAATTTTTACCTGGAGGGGCTGCTAATGTATGTGCAAATATTGCATCACTTGGTTCTAAAGTTAACTTAATTACTGTTATTGGAGAAGACTCAATTGCAAATAAAGTTATTGAACTTACTTCTTCTATAAATAATATAAATACAAGTTTCGTTTTACTTGACTCAAATTATCACACTATCCAAAAGACAAGAATAATAGCTGAACACCAACAGGTGGTAAGGGTAGATTATGAAACAAAATTTGAATATTATCATTCAATTAAAAATAAAATAAAGGATAATATCAAAAAAGCTATAGAAATTTCTGATGTAGTAATACTCTCAGATTATGGAAAAGGAATTCTTTCAAAAGATATAATAGCTTTTTCAATTTATCATGCTAGAAAAAAAAATATTCCTATTTTTGTAGATCCTAAAATAGAACATTTTTTAGCATACCGTAATGTTACATCTATGACGCCCAACATCCAAGAAGCTTTTGGTGGTATGAGGAAAATAGAAAAAGCTAGGGATGATAAAGCTATAGAGGAAATAGGTAAAAAAATAATAAAAAAACTTTCTCTTAAAACATTAATTATAACAAGAAGTGAGCAAGGAATGAGTGTATTTGATAATTCATCGTCAAAACTCAAAATAACGCATATTCCAACAACAGCAAAAGAAGTTTTTGATGTTACTGGTGCAGGTGATACTGTTATATCTGTTGCTGCTATTTCATACGTTGTATCTAAAGATATACTAAAATCAGCATTTTTATCAAATTATGCTGCTGGGATTGTAGTATCTAAAATCGGAGCAGCAACTGTAAATCAAGATGAATTAAAAAAGGTATTTCAATGAAAATATGTGCTGTAATACCAGCAAGATATTCATCAACACGATTTCCAGGAAAAGTAATATATACTCTTTGTGGAAAACCAGTTGTAATATGGGTATGGGAAAGGGTAAAAAAAATTAGGGAGTTATCGTTTTGCTATATCGCTACAGATAGTGAGAAAGTTTATGAAGTGTGTAAAAAGTATAATGCTCCTGTTATAATGACTTCAAGCAATCATCAATCAGGAACTGATAGAGTATGGGAAGTTGCATCAAAAGTTAATGCCGATATATACATAAATGTTCAGGGTGATGAGCCTTTTATAAAAGAAGAATGTATCACATTGCCTCTTCGACTTATATTAAAAGAGAAAGAATTTGATATTACTAGTGCAGCTTCTATTATTAAGGATATAAATCAAATAAATGATATAAATGTTGTTAAAGTAGTATTTGAAAATAAAAAAGCGATATATTTTTCTAGGCTTCCTGTTCCTTATCATTTTGTCTCTAATAATTTGAATGAAAATAGTGAAGTCTTCTATTATAGACATATTGGAGTATATGTTTATAGAAAGAAATCTTTAGAAAAATTTGTAAAAGCTCAAAAGTCAAAAATTGAATTATTAGAAAGACTTGAACAATTAAGGGCATTAGCAATTGGACTTAAGATTGGAATAGAGTTAGTAGACTATGATGCACCTGCTATAGATGTACCTTCAGATATAAAATTAGCTGAAAAATATTTTAGAGAAAACTTAGAATAAAATAATTTTTGATTTGGTTTTGTAGGAGGATTTATGAGTAAATTTATTTTCATAACTGGTGGAGTAGTAAGTTCACTAGGAAAAGGTATAACAAGTGCTTCTATAGGAAGATTACTTAAGTCTCATGGTTTTCTTGTAAATATGGTTAAGTGTGATCCATATCTTAATGTGGATGCTGGTACAATGAGTCCTTTTCAACATGGGGAAGTTTTTGTAACAGAGGATGGTGCTGAAACAGATTTAGATCTTGGACATTATGAAAGATTTGTAGAGATAAAAACTAAAGCTGACAATAACATAACTGCTGGTAAAATATATAGCATAGTTATAGAAAAGGAAAGAAAAGGAGAATATTTAGGACAAACAGTTCAAGTTATACCACATTTAACCGATGAAATAAAATCAAAATTTTTAAAACTAGCAAAAGGTTACGACATAACTATAATTGAGATAGGTGGAACAGTAGGAGATATAGAAAGCTTACCTTTTCTTGAAGCAGCTCGTCAAATGAAGTTAAATAGAAATTCAAGCGATGTAATATATATTCATGTAACATTAGTACCATACCTAAGTTCAAGTGATGAATTAAAAACAAAACCAACACAACATTCTGTTACCAAATTAAGAGAAATAGGAATAGATCCAGATATAATAGTAACAAGATCTGAAAAACCTCTAAATTCTGAAATTAAAAAAAAGATAGCACTTTTTTCTTCAGTCCCTCCACAAGCTATAATTGAGGCACCTAACGTTTCTACAATATATGAAATTCCAAGTCTTTTCAAAAAACAAGCTTTAGATGAACAAATACTTATGCTTTTGAGGTTGAGAAGTAATAAGTATGATTCTTCCGAATGGGATAAATTTGTATCTAGGTTAAACTTAATAATGAACTCTAAAAATTCTCTTAAAATTATTATGGCTGGTAAATATACTAAACTTAGAGATTCATATAAATCACTAAATGAAGCAATCCTTCATGCTTCAGTAGCAAATGGAATTAGAGTTGATATTGAGTATTTGGATACAGAGGAATCCAAAGCTAAGATAGAACAAAAAGTAAAATCTTGTGATGGTCTAATTATTCCAGGAGGTTTCGGTGAAAGAGGTATAGAAGGAAAAATTCATGCTATTAAAATTGCAAGAGAAAATAGGATACCTTTCTTTGGAATATGTCTTGGTATGCAGTGTTGTGTTATTGAATTTGCAAGAAATGTATTAGGTTTAAAGAATGCTAACTCTACAGAGTTTGATCCAAAAACACCCTATCCCGTTATCACATTGATTAAAAACCAAAAAAATGTATATAAAGGAGCTTCTATGAGACTTGGAAACTATCCTTGTAGTATTAAGAAAAATACTCTTGCTTGGAAAATTTATTCAAAATCTATTATATATGAAAGACACAGACATCGATATGAATTTAATAATAGATATATTTATAGCTTTGAAAAAAGAGGTATGAAAATATCTGGTCTCAATAAAAAAGATAATCTAGTTGAAATAGTCGAAATAACAGATCATCCTTTTTTCATAGGAGTTCAATTTCATCCTGAGTTTAATTCAAAACCTTTAAACCCACATCCTATATTTGTGGAATTTATTAAAGCAGCTTTAAAAGATAAGGAGTTAGATTATGAAAAAAGTAAAAATTGAAAATTATCAAATAGAAATATCTAATGAACTTCCTATAGTTTTTATAGCTGGAACATGTGTAATCGAAAGTTTTGAAAATTATTATTTAACTTTAAAAGAGTTAAAGGAAATAACTGCTAAGATCGGAGTAAATTTTATAGCTAAAGCATCTTTTGATAAAGCTAATAGAAGTTCCTTAAATTCATTTAGAGGTCCTGGGATTAAAGAAGGGATTGAGATCTTAAAAGAAATTAAAAAAAAATTGAATTTACCAATATTGGTTGATATTCACTTGCCTCAACAGGCAGAAATCGTTGCTGAAGTTTGTGATATCATACAAATACCAGCATTTTTATGTAGGCAAACAGATATATTACTAGCAGCTGCAGATACAAAAAAAGTTATAAACGTTAAAAAAGGACAATTTATAGCTCCTTGGGATGTTAAAAATATAGTTAAAAAAATTGAAAGTCGAGGAAATGAGTCAATACTTATTACAGAAAGAGGTTATATGTTTGGATACAATAATTTAGTAGTTGATATAAGATCATTTGATATTATAAAAAAAGAATGTCAATATCCTGTAATATATGATGCAACTCATTCTGTACAAAAACCTGGAGGACTTGGGGATAGATCGGGTGGTGAGAGGGAGTTTATACTTTCTCTTTCTAAAGCAGCAATTTCATGTTCTATAGCAGGAGTATTTTTTGAAACTCATATAGATCCAGAGAATGCACTTTCAGATGGTCCAAATTCTATCCCATTAAAAGAAGCAGAAAGTTTTATTTCTACTTTAACTAAACTTGATAAATTTGTAAAATCTATATTATGAAATGCCCAAACTGTAATTTTGTTAATAAACCTGATACAAAATACTGTAAAAAGTGTGAAACAGATTTAACTAAACCTCCTGTTTGGTTCTGTGATGCAAAATGGCACCTTAAAACTCTGTTGTTAATATATATATCTTTAACACTCTTATATTTTGTTGTAGGACATTTTCTTAGAAAACTTCCTCCACCATATGAACAAAGAATAATTCCTCCTGAAATGACGCCATGGCTAAATCCCAAAAAACAGATAGAAAATTAATAATTGATATTGCTAAAAAAGTGATTAAAACTGAAATAGATTCTCTACATTCATTGATGAAAAAAAGTTTAGATGATAATTTTATAGAGTTAATAAATTCAATATTAAAAACATCTGGGAAAGTAGTATTGAGTGGAATTGGTAAATCAGGAATAATTGCAAAAAAAATATCTGCTACTTTAGTTTCTACTGGTACTCCTTCAGTTTTTATACACCCAGTTGAAGCACTTCATGGAGATATAGGATTAATAAATAAAAATGACATAGTAATAGTTTTATCAAACTCTGGTAGCAGCATAGAAGTTATTAAATTTGCAAAATTTTTAAAAGATAAAAATATTAAAGTTTTTTCAATAACTAATAAAGCTAATTCAAAACTTAGTTTATTTTCTTATGCAACTATTTTATTATATACTAAAAGGGAAGCTTGTCCACATAATTTAGTTCCTACATCTTCTACTACTTCCATGTTGGCATTAGGAGATGCTGTAGCAATTACTTTGATGAAATTAAAAAAATACAGTGAAAAAGATTTTGCTAAGGTTCATCCAGGAGGAAATATAGGAAGATTAATACATTTAAAAGTTGTAGATATAATGAGGAAAGGAAAAGATAATCCAAAAGTTAAAGTAGATGATACTGTGGAAGATGCAATTAAAGTTATGACTTTAACTTCACTTGGAGCTGTTTCTATAGTAGATTCAAAAGGCAAATTAAAAGGTTTTTTTACAGATGGAGATATAAGAAGAAAGATAAGTTATATAAAACTTACTGATAAAATATCTATTCATATGACTAAAAATCCTATTAAAATAAGATATGATTTACCTATTATTGAAGCTACTAAAATAATTGAAGAAAAAAAAATAGACAATTTACCAGTAGTAGATGAAAATGATATAGTTGTTGGAATTATTGATGAAAAGGATTTGATAAGAGAAGGTATACTTTTTTAATTATTGGTGATCTGTGTAGTATGTTTCTTTATTTTTATATTTGAAAGATCAGACTTTGCTTCAAAACCTTGTGAATATATTGTTAAGTTATTTTTGTATATTTTGGTAGGTGAATTAGAAAAAATAACTTCGGTTTTATAATCAAAATAGATTTTGTCGGTCGTAAGCCAAATATTTTCTGTATGTGATTTAACAAGAGCATTTTTTTCAAGATAAAATATTCTTTTTAAGAGATCTGCATAACCATATTGAGACTTCATCTCGGATGATAAAACATCTTTCTTATAAATATAAATATTTGGCATTTTACATTTGATAGTGTTATCCTCTTCATAAATTTCTGAATATTTACATTTTAAAGTCCATTTGATTTCTCCAAAAGAATAATTTGATATATTGAAATTTTTAATAAATATAGCATTAGTTATTCTATTTAATTTAACATCTGAACAGGATGTTATGAAAAATAAAAATAATATATAACTATATCTCAAAATTATCTCCAAGATAGAATTTTTTTGCTTTTTCATTATTTATAAGTTCATAAGGAGTACCACTTACAATTATCTCACCTTTATATATAAGATAAGCTCTAGTCGTTATTTCAAGTGTCTCCCTTACATTATGATCGCTTATAAGTATTCCTATGTTTTTTTTTGAAAGATAAATTATAATTTTTTTAAGGTCACTAATACTAATTGGATCTATTCCAACAAATGGTTCATCCAAAAGTATTACAGTTGGCTCTAGAGCCATAACTCTTGCAACTTCTACTCTTCTCTTTTCACCTCCAGATAGTGTTGAGGCTTTTTGTTTTTTTAAGTGTTCTATTGAAAATTCTTTCAAAATATGATCAATTCTTTGTCTAATAAACTCTTTAGTATAATTTTTATTTTCAAGAGCAATTATTATGTTTTCTTCTACAGTTAAATCTCTAAAGATAGTTGGTTCTTGTGCTAAATATCCTATACCTATTTCTGCTCTACGATATACAGGGAAGTTAGTAATATCGTTTTCATTTAAAAAAACTTTACCATCATCTGGTTTAACAAAACCCATTATCATATTAAAAGTAGTAGATTTACCAGAACCGTTTGGACCTAAAAAACCAACTATTTCTGATGAAAACAAATTTATTGAAACTGAATTAACTACTATTTTTTTACCATATCTTTTTGTTAAATTTTGTGCTGTTAGTTTCATTTTCCCTCTTATAAAGCGTTCCGTATACATTAGAAAAAACAGAAATATTTTTTTTGTTTATATTAAAAATTATTCTATCTCCTCTGATGTAAACTTTATATTTATCGTCAAAAGCATCAATATAAGGGTTTTGTAGCATTTCAAAAGAAGAAGTAATTTCCTTATATATAGCTTGATTAGAGTTTCCAGTTATACTTGAGACGATTATTTTAAAATTTTTGTTTAAAAAAATTTCTTTATCAATTATATTTAAAACTGCCTCTTCAGAAAATGCTTTATAAATATTTTGATCAGTTTCAAAATATTTAATTTCTATATTATTAACTTTATTTGAATATAAAAAACCTTTTTGTGTGTTTTGATCATATATTGCTCTTTCGCACTTAATTTCAAGATATTTAACTAGATCAATTTTTTTCTTACAATAAACATTTCCAAAAATATTCCATTTTTTAGTTTGATGGTTATAAATTGCATTTTCAGCTTTAAATAAATAGAATTTATTTTCAAAAAAAACATTTCCTTTAAATATTTCTGTTTTCTTTGTTCTATCAATTTCCCATATATCACTTTTTACTAAACTACCCATAAAAAAATCATTTTTAAAAATTTCTTCACCAAAAACATTTAAATTTAAGCTTAAAAAAATAAAAGCTGGTATAAATTTTATTGTCATTAAGTTATATTTTATCATACCTTTTAACCAAAATTTTCCAAATATATATACATTGAATGTTTTTTTGACAATTTCATAGCACGATTGAAAAGATTTTTTGCTTTTTTGATATCTCCTTTGATGTATCTGATATATGATTCACTAAAAAGAATCAATATTTTTCCTCTTATTTCTTTTTTATCTTTTAAGTATTTTTTAGCTTTTTTTAAATAAACTAAAGCTTTATTTATGTCATATTTCTTATAACATTCTGCAAGCCCCCATAATACTAATGCAATATCTGCATTATCTTTTATTTTTAAATAATATTTTAGAGCTTTATTATAATATTTGATTGCTTTTTTATAAAAACCCATTTGTCTTAAAGCATTTGCAGCTCCACAATAAGAATAACCTTTAGCAAACATATCATCATTAGGTGATAACTTAATACAAGAATAATAAGTCTTATACGATTCTTTCAATTTAGCTGCAATTCTTAATGAACCTGCAAGTCCTAAGTTTGAATAAAGGTATAATGTTTTATCTTTAGCTTTTAAAGCATATTTTTTGGCTTTTTTATAAGAATTTATGGATTTATTAATACTACCTTTTGTTCTATATATCCCTCCTTGAGCCCACAATATATAGGAAATTCCTTGATAATCTTTGTTTTTAGTATAAATTTTTTTAAGTTTTTTGAAAATCTTATTAGCTTGGTTATATTTTTCAAAAAGTCTTAAACACATTGCTTTTTCCAATAAAAATTCTTCAGAATTTGCTTTTAATCTTTGAGTTAGTATAATATACTTTTTTAAATCATTAATATCTCCAATAGTTCGTAACAAAGACATTATTCTTATAAAAATTTTTAATTTGATGTCTCTATCATTTATTTCATTTAATGCTTTTTTAAACAGAAAAATAGCTTTAGTAATAAAACCTTTCATTCTCATTATTTCAGCATAATAATAGTAATATTCTTTTTCCTTTTTTATTTTTCTTATAAGTCTTTCTGCATCCTTTATTTTCTCTTTGTTAAGCAAACTTTCAATTTTTTCTTTTATTGACATATTTTTTACCTTCTAAACAAATTTTTAATATAGGACAATCTTTACAATTATTAAGTTCTTTTTTACAGAATTTTTTTGAATGTTCAACTATAAGAGCATGATATTCATTGAATATTTTAAAATCATTTACTAAATTAGAATGGAATATATTTTGTAATTCTTCATAATCACAAACATTAATGAGATATACTCTATTAACTAATCTTACAGTATAAAAATCAATGACAAAAAAAGGAAGACAACCTGCATATAATAATATAGAATCTGCAGTCTCTTTGCCTATTCCTTTTATATTTAATAGTTCTTTTCTTATTTCTTTTGGATTCTTTTTAAATATTTTTTTAAGTTTTCCTCCTTGATCAATAACCCATTTTGAAAAATTTTTTAATTTTAAAGTTTTTTGTCTATAATAGCCACTTGGTTTAATTAATAAGTGAATTTCTTCTGATGATGCATTTAATATTTTTTGTGGCGATAAAAAATTAGTTTTCTTTAGGTTTGTTATACATTTTTCTACATTTCTCCAAGAAATATTTTGAGTTAATATTGCACCACATGAAATTTCAAAACATTCATCCTCAGATAAGGGACCAAAAAAATTTTTTCTATAAACTAATCTGTCTTCTTTTAATGACATTATAGGCCACCATCCTTGCGGACCGTAGTAGTTGTATAAGATTGAGTATATTTCTTTAAGATTTTTAAATTTTATCATTTTAAAATTTTTTTTATTTCTGCCAAAAGTTCATCAATATTATATGGTTTTTTCATAAATTTTATTATTTCATACGTTTTAAGCTTTCTAAATGTTTCTTTATCGTTAGCTAAAGTTGAAAGAATTATTATAGGAGTTTTTCTTATTTCATCATCTTGAGAAATTTTAAAACATATATCAAAACCGCTTACTTTTGGTAGTAAAAGATCTAGTAGAACTAAATCTGGTTTTGTTTTTTTTATAATTCTATATCCCTCCACACCATCATATGCAATATTAACCTCATAACCTTCTTTTTTCAATATTTCTGAAAGAATTTCAACTGTTTGTTTACTATCTTCGATAATTACTATCTTTTTCATAAATCCTCTTTAAAAAAATATTTAAAAATCTTCATACATTTTTGAAAGTGAAATATATTCTTGAGCTGATTTTTTTAATTCCTCAATATATTTCTCATCAATTTGTTTTATTATTTTACCTGGGACACCAACTACTAAACTGTTTGGAGGTATTTTAGTATTGGGAGTTATTACACATCCTCCAGCAACTATAGAATTTTCTCCAACTTCGCAATCCATTACTGTGGCATTCATTCCTATAAGACAATTATCTCCTATAACTGAGCCATGTACTACTGCATGATGTCCTATAGTTACTCCTTTACCAATTATCACTGGTTTAGCTCTGTTAGGATGAATTACAGTATGATCTCTGTCTCTTATACACATCT
>JAOAEH010000015.1 GCA_026416895.1 Elusimicrobiales bacterium | reverse complement strand
CAACATCATATTTCATTGCCAAATCTCTCATCATATCTACATATTGCGAACCTTGACCAGGGAAAATAAAACCTATTTTACCTTTATAGTTATTCTTCCTTCTAAAAGGATAAATACCTTTAAGTTTAAAATTTAATGGAATATCATCAAAAATACTAGGTAAATAATTTTTCTTAACAAACTCAAGTTTTTCAACTTAATCTTTTGGAGATTTACTAACAATGGATATACCAATTTCTTCCTGAGCTTTGCTGTTTAAATCAACAGAGATGATAGTCTGAGGATATGGATCAGGAAGTTGAGAAACTATGTTTTTGAGCTCATCTATTTTATTTAAAAGTTCTTTTTCGTTTTTAGCTGTTAAGGTAAATGTTTCTCCTTGGAGTAAAGAAAAAGATGCTTTTTTATCTTCAATAATATTGATATTATCTTTCATAGATAACTCCTTAACATTTTCTCTAAGTTGTATTTTTTCAAATGCTGAATTAACAACATATTTTGACTTACCTTCTACATATTCTTCTAAAGTTGCATGAAAGTTAGTACCACCAAAACCAAAAGATGATACATTTACCCTTCTTATTCCATCTTTCTTCCATTCTGTTGGCTGAGTAATTACTTCTACAATATTAAAATCTATATTCGGATTTGGAAACTCAAAATTAGCAGAGGGGGGTAATATCTTATGATATAAAGAAAGAGCTGCTTTAACAATACTTACAGCTCCAGCAGCAGCTTTTGCATGTCCTACATTAGACTTTACAGAACCTATTTTAAGTTTTCTTAAATTTAGATGTGGTTGAAAAATTTCTTTTAGCACTTCACACTCTGTAGCATCACCAACTCTAGTAGCAGTTCCATGACACTCAACCCAATCTACTTCACCTGGGCCATAATCAACTTCTTTAAAAGCATTTTCAATAGCAAGTTTTTGCCCTTTTGGATTAGGAGCAGTTATTCCTTTTCCTTTACCATCCCTTGAAGATCCAACTGAATTTATAACTGCATATATTTTATCTCCGTCTCTTACAGCATCTGAAACTCTTTTCAAAACATATATTGCAACAGCCTCCCCCATTACAAATCCATCGGCTCTTTTATCGAAAGGAAATGAACCATTAGCTGAAAGAGCACCAATCTTACAAAATTTAACATAAGCAGCTGGACTCATCATTTCATCTGCACCACCACAAATAACAACGTCCACTTTTCCAGTCCTAAGCGCCATTACAGCATAATCTAGTGCTGCTAAAGAAGAAGCACAAGCTGCATCAAGAATAAGATTAGGGCCTTTGAAATTAAAAACGTTTGCAATTCTTCCGCTTGTTACATTTGCAAGTTCTCCAGGCATTGTATCTTCAGTTATATTAAGAATATATTCATCTATAAACCTTTCATATTCTTCTATAAGTTCCTTTTGCTGTTTGGCTGATAAAGATTTAAAAACCTGAGTTTTAGATAAAATATCCTCATTAAAAAACTTATACACTCTAAGGTCAGTAAACTCCTTTCTCATAGCTCCCATTGCATTTGCTATAACCACACCAACACGCTCACTATTCCACTTATCAGGAGTATACCCAGCATCATCTAATGCCATTTTTGTTGCTTCTATTGTAAGTTGTTGAAGGCGTCCAATTTGAGATGCTGTAACCGGAGGAATACGATATTTTAAAGGATCAAAATTAAAATTTTTTATAAAACCACCAATCTTAGAGTATGTTTTATCTTTTGCTTTTGGATCCGAATTATAATACAAAGAAGAATCCCATCTATCATTTGGTACTTCAGATATACAGTTTCTTTTCGAAAGAATATTATTCCAAAATTCTTCCTTATTAGAAGCATCAGGAGCTATTATTCCTATTCCTATAACAGCTATTTTTTCATTAAAGTAGCTCATATGCCTCCTTTATTGTTAAAAAATAAAAGAAAAAATAGAAGAAAAGTATGAAATAATATAAGAAGTATTAACGGAGGGAAATGTTATATAAACTAACATAACAAAATTTTATAAAAAACTTAACTTATTAGTAAAGAGTTTTTCATATAAATTTTATAAAATTGAATTATTATGTTTGAAAAAGATTTTTATATTAAATCAAAAGAAGTAGCTTACCTTGATAGTGCTTGTAGTGCTTTGAAACTAAAATTAGCATTAAAAGCTTTTGAAGATGTGTGTAGTTGGGGTGGATGTGGTGGGAAAAGAACAACTCACCTTTATTCTTCAAAAGTAGAAGGATATTTTACAAATTCAAAAAAAATAATATCACAAATTATAAACTCTGAACCAAATGAAATAATATTTACCTCAGGAACAACTGATAGTTTTAACAAAATAGCACAATCTATATTTCTTCATGAAGGAAAAGATATAATCATTTCTTCGCTTGAACATAATAGTGTTTTTTTTCCTTTTTATGAAAAAGCAAAAAGAGAGAAATATAACTTAGTTATAATACCATTAAAAAACTACAAACTTGATTTAGATACATATAAAAAAATAATTTCAAAAAAAACTTCAATAGTAGCATTAACCATGGCTTCAAATATAGTAGGTGGAAGTGTAAATGTAGAGGATTTTATAAAAATAACCAAAGAGAAAGCCCCAAATGCTTTTATAATCCTTGATGCAGCTCAATATATAACCTCACATAAAATAGATGTTAAAAAGCTTGATTGTGATGCTCTATGCTTTTCAGGGCATAAAATTGGTGCTCCTTATGGTATTGGAGTTTTGTATATAAAAAAAGAATCATTAAACAAATTCAACTATAGTTATAGAGGGGGAGGAACCGTAAAAAGCATCATATTCAATAATAAAAACATAACCATAAAATATCTTGATTTTCCACAAGGATTTGAAGCAGGAATACAAAACTATTCCGGTGCCTGGGCTTTGGCAATAGCGCTAAAAAAACTAGATGATATATCCTATTATAAAATCAGGAATCATATAAGTTCTCTTATAAGATACACAATCCAAAGGTTATCAGAAATAGAAAATATAACAATTATAGGTTCAGATTTAGAAGAAGGAAGCATTGTATCATTTATACCAAACAACAAAAAATTCTCCATAAAAGATTTTGAAATTTTCACATCACTACAAAAACCAACTGTTGCATTTAGAACAGGACGTATGTGCGCTGATCTTGTATGTAAACAATTAAATATACATGGAGTTATAAGGCTATCTTTTTTTATCTATAATGAAAAAAGAGATATTGACATTTTTATAGATATTCTAAAAAAATATTTAAGAAATATTTAAAATCTTTCTTCTCTGATACTATTTATATCCTTTTTAGAAGTTTTAAGTTCTTTATCTCCATATACACAAATATAATCTTTCCTTGCTCCACAACACCCTACTTTTAAACTACATTGTTTACACTTCTCTATATTAAGAGGAAGTTCAACCCCACGTTCAAAAACATGATCACCTCTTTTAAATCTATGAAACTCAAAAGAAAAACCTTCAAAACCATCTATTACACAGAGCGGTATATTTTGAATAACAGCTTTTATACCATAGAGCTTTGATTTTGCTAAAGCAAGTTTTATAAATTTAGATGTCTCACTATATTTTGGAAGTATATTTTTATTGTTTTTAACCCTACCTTTATTTCTAACATAACAAAAATTCAATAAAAAAATTCCCTTATAATTCTTATTAATCCAATCAACGAATTCACCTAAATAAATATAATTTCTTTTTGTTATTATATGAAAAATCCTAACCCTATTTAAAAAACTTAATTTCTTCAAATTATTTAACCCAGCTATAACAAGTTCATATTTAACACTTCTTGTCATTGTATTATAAACATTTTCAATATGAGATGGGAAATTCACAATAAAAAACTCAACTTCATTTATTAATTTTTTTGTTAATTCAAAATCACTCAAAGCAACAGCATTAGTAGAAATAGAAATATGTTCAACCCCTAAATTTCTAATCTCTTTTATAATATTAAGAACATCACGATTTATTACTGGTTCACCTCTACCTTCAAGGCTGACTGCATATGGTTTTTCTTTCTTTACTAATTCAATTATTTTAGAAATATCAAACCTCTGACCATCAGGTGGATTATGACAATATTCACAATAAAGATTACAACTAAATGATGCTTCTGCTATACAAAGCTGAGATGAAATCCATTTTTTTCTTTCATAAATTTCTATAAATTTTAATATAATCTATTCTTGGACCAGAACAAAATTTAAACAAACTACACCCTCTACATTTTTTAATCTTCTTTTTTTCTTTAACATACTCCCCTTTTATACCTTTATTAATTTTCACATAATCAACATGTCTTTGATAAAATTTCCCAAGAAAGCATAAAGGTATATGATCAACCCAAAATTCAAAATTATTCTTATTTAAAATCTCCATAGCTTCAATTAAATAAGGAGAAACTTCGCTGTATTTAGGAATTATATACTTATTTTCAGATGCTCTACCAATTCCTTTTACAAAACTAAATTGAACCCAGCTCCATAGATTTTTATTTTTTAACAAAAACAAGGCAAATTTAGGAAGATATTTATAATTCAACTTATTTATTACATGAGTAACTCTAATAACTGCTCCAAATTTATTAAGAATTTTTATTCCTTTAATCCTTTTTGAAAAACCATTTTTTAAACCTGTTATTTTTAAATCAATTGATTTATTGTGAGAGGATAAATTTATATTGAAATATCCATTAGTTCTTTTCATCAGAAAAATAATTTTTCTTAATATATTTTCATCAAAATCTATTATTTTACTACCATTTGTCTGTAATTCAATAGTTTTATTTTTCTCGATACACAAATTTAAAATATATAAAAGCAAAGAAGGAGAAATGCAAAAAGGATCTCCGCCAGAAAGAACCACTAAATTATCATTATTACTATTTATAAAATTTTTAAAATCATCAATATTAAATTCGCAATTATATCTATTGTATGCAGAACAAAAAATACACTTTTGATTACATTTAGAAGTTATTGGATATATCATTATATCTTTTCATACTTAGACAAATTTTCTTTAAAAAGCCTTCTGCCTCTAAAAAGTCTCGATTTTAATGTTCCCAAAGAAATATTTAGAGTTTTTGCAGCTTGTTTTAGAGTCATACCCTCTATATCTACCATAACAATTGGATTCCGATATATTAAAGGCATTTCAGCTAAAGCTTTATAAAAATCTATATATGTTTCATCTCTTTTATCATTGCTAGGTAGATTTGAAATATCATCTAAAAAAATCTTTTTCTCTTTTTGTATCTGTCTATATTTCATATAACAATGATTTGAAGCTATTCTATAAAACCAAGTTGAAAATTTAGAATTATTTTTAAATTTACTAATATTTTTAAAAACACTCACCAATGTATCACTATGTACATCATCAGCAAGTGATGGATATGAAGAACAAATACTCATTGCTATTTTTTTTATATAAGGACTATATTTTTTTAAAAGTTTTTCAAGGCTAACTAAATTTCCATTTTGAGCATTTTGTATAAGTTTTTTTTCAAAATCTGACATTTGAAAATAAAATATACAATAAAAATGCGCGGTGCAGGACTCGAACCTACGACCCCCTCCTTGTAAGGGAGGTGCTCTACCGCTGAGCTAACCGCGCTTAACTTTATTTATTTTACAATAAAATATAAGTTTTGTAAAATTTTACTCTGTGAAAAGAAAAATTTTTCTAGGTGTTTTACTAATAATATTCACAGCATTAACCACAAAATTATCATATGACTTTTTAATTGAATGGTCTCAAGATACTGGTTT
>JAOAEH010000074.1 GCA_026416895.1 Elusimicrobiales bacterium | reverse complement strand
ACATCAGGTACATATTTTTTCACAAGTTCTATTGCTTCCTTAGAGTTTTTAGCTTCAAAACATTTAAATCCCTCCAACTCCAAAGATTCACTTAAACTTTCTCTTAAATTAGCATCATCATCTACAATAAGAATCTTTCTTTCCATTATTCCTCCATTAAGGTATAAATTTATATCCTACACAAGAAACTGTGTGAATATATTTTGCAGCTTTACCAAGTTTTGCTCTAAGTCTTCTTATATGCACATCAACAGTTCGTGGAGAACCAAAATAATTAAACCCCCAAATCCTTTCAAGTAAATATGGTCTTGAAAGAACTCTATTGGGAGAGCTTAAAAAAACATACAAAAGGTCAAATTCTTTTGCAGTTACCTTTATTTCCTTTCCAGCAACTTTAACAGTATAACTTGCCATATCGAGTTCTATCTCATTAACCTTTATAACTTCTTGAGAATGTTTTGGAATAATTCTTCTTACAACAGCTTTTATTCTTGCAAGACTTTCATGCAAATCTTGATCATAAAACAAGCACTCATCTGCTCCAAGTTGAAAAAAAGCAAGTTTGTAGGTAATTAAATTGCTTTCTTGCCTACTTTTTGGAGTAGAACCATATGAAAAAAATAAATCAGAAGATATTTCACGTGGAATATTTTCAACAATAGCAGTTGAAGATTCTACTACTGCAATAACAGGCAAATCTTTGTATTTTGAATTTCGTATATTCTTAAGCAAGACTAAACCATTTATATCCTCAAGTTCTTGAGAAATCATAAGTAAATCTATATTTCTATCCTCCAAAATAGATAATACATCATTATATTTAGTCACCGTAATTAAATTATATCCATTTCTTTTAATCATCTCTATAAGAAGCGATGTTTTAATAAAATCTTTAGATGCAAAAAGTATATTTATCTTTACCATTTTATCTCCCTTTAAAATAAAAATTAGGTTTCTTCCACTTCTTCTATATCAACCTTTATACCTTTAACTCCTACAACTCCCACAAGAAAATTATATATAAATGCAAGAAAAGTTATATAAGCAACAGTTATAATATATACAGTTAAAGTATAAAGAAAAGCTCCTATAATTTTTGCCTTAAATGATTCTCCTATCCATATAGGGCTTGGTGTTATAAAAATAGAAACTATTGCAATAAATAATGAGACAAAAAAAAGAGTCACACTAAAACCTGAAAATATAATAGAAGAAATATCTATTTTTCTTATTTGAATCTTCATAAAACCTCCTAATATATTCTATTTAATATTATTTTTATATAAAATTCAAGCAAAAACCTACTCAACCTTAATATTATATTTTTTGACTATTTCATCCGTTAAATATTTAATAACTAATCCACTAAAATAACATTTCTCATCAGGTAAAGCATAAAGATCCTTCTCCCTGTAATCAAAATAATATACTAATGCATCACCACCATTTTTTTTAGCAATGGATATAGCTTTTTTTAATATCCTGTTTTGAAGTTTTAGAGAACAATCAAATCTTTGACTGTGCAAAACAGCAACAGCACCGTGTGGTTTTTTTATTTCTTCCCTTGAAGTGTATAAATCAATATTTTTAGTAGCCTCTAAATCTGGTGATACTTTTATTATATCTATAAAAACACTACTACAAGAAGTAAATATAATCGAAAATACAAAAATTAATCTGGTGGATTTATTCCAAGCTCTTTGCATATCTTTTTAGCTGCAAAATCAGCTATCTCATTATGTCTTGTTACAGGAACTTCTTTATTGTTTTTGGGATTCATAAAAACAGAATACTTACCACCCTCCCTAATCAAAATACAACCTTCTTTGTTTAAATGCCTTATTAAATCTTTTCTCTTCATAACTCCTCCTTATAAACTCTCCTAATTTGAAAATATACTTTCCATTTGATTTTATCTCCAGATTTTAAAAGTTGAATAAAATTTATTGTACCATCATCAGATTCGAAAACTAAAAGATTTTTACCTTCAAACAAGAAAACTCCTTTAAATGCACCAAAATAATATGGTATCCCTCCCTCATCAGAGGATTGTGTTGTAGTAGTATCTATTTGAGACATACCCCAGTCAACAAGAACTTCAGATTCATCATCATCTATATTATCCAATAGATTCTGTTTTTTTTGATTTACATCTTGTTTATTTAGTCCAGTTTTTATAGAAGCTGTAGAAATATTAATCTGTTTGTCATCAGTTTTTACTGTCTGAGTATTTAACTGCTTAGATGTAGTTTTTGTAGTCTGTGAATAAACCAAAAGTGAAGATGTACATAATAAAAAACCAAGCAACATTTTCATAAAACCTCCCTTTAAAACCTTTTAATATTTATTTTACATATTTTAACTCCAGCTAATCTATAAGAAAGTTCAATAAAATTTTGTGGTCTATCACTAACAAAAAATTTGCTATAACCTATCTTTGAACTTTTATTAATAATATTGTTTTTTTCAAGAATATCTTTAACCATATAAGCAGACGAAACAGACGAATCAACTATCTCAATTGATGGCAATACCTTTTTTATACTATCTTTCAAAAGTGGATAATGAGTACACCCAAGAATTAAAGTATCAAACTTACTATTTCTAAATCTACCAAGATACTTTTCACTAACCATAATTGATATTTTATCATTAATAAATCCTTCTTCCACTAAAGGTACAAAAAGTGGACAAGCAATTTCTTTCACTATAATAGAAGGATTAATTCTCTTTATAAATTTTGAATAAGCATGGGAATTTATAGTTGCTCGCGTTCCAATAACAATAATCCTTTTAGAAGAAGTTATATTTAATGCAGCTCTCACTCCTGGTTCTATCATACCAATTACATATGCATTCGTTGATTTTTTCACTACTTCTAAGGCATTTGCAGAAACAGTATTACATGCAACAACTATCATTTTAACTTTAAAGGAAGATAAAAATTCTGTTATTTGTTTAGCAAAAATTCTAATATTAGAAACAGATTTATTACCATAAGGAACTCTTAAAGTATCACCAAAATATATTATATCCTCATGTGGTAAAATTTTTCTTACTTCTCTATAGACAGTAAGACCTCCCAAACCGGAATCAAATATTCCAATTGGACTCTTATACGAAATCCACATAAATCTATTTTTGTCTTTTAATATATTCAATTACACCTTTATATATGGCATTTGCAACTTTTTTCTGAACTGACTTATTATCAAGATTTTTTTTATCAGATTTGTTTGTCATAAAACCTACCTCTACAAGAATACTAGGACAATATGTCCCTCTTAAAACATAAAAAGCAGCTTGCTTAATACCACGATTTTTAAAAGGAGTCTCCTTTTCCATAAATTTGGCAACATATCCAGAAAGAATACTAGCTTGATTGATATATTCATTTCTTGCTATAGAATGAAGAACTAAGGCAGCAGAATTATAATCAAACACACCACCTTCATATTCTATTGAAGCATTTTCCATATTTGCGACTTCAACTGCCCAAGGATCATTTGTTTTCTCTGACAAAAAATAGATTTCAAAACCATTTTCATTTTTTTTTCTAGGATGAGAATTATTGTGAATAGAAATGAATATATCACATTTAGAATCGTTTGCAAATTTACTCCTTTCATAAAGTGGAATAAAAATATCATCATCTCTTGTTAACTTAACATCAAAACGTTCATCATTTTTAAAAAGTTCATAAAGTTTTTTAGATATCTCCAAATTAATCTGTTTTTCAGGTTTTCCAAAAATAACCTTACCACCTGGATCCTTTCCACCATGCCCTGGATCTATTACAATAATGTATTTTTCTTTTTTAACTGGAATAATATTATCAGGCATACTAATAGTTACACTGGATTGAATATTATTGTCAATTTTTTTAGGAAAATCATCTTTAGCTGCAATTAAATCTATTAAAATTTTATAGGGATCTTCCTCAATTTTATGTTCAAAATTATAGTACCTTTGACCAAGATTTATAATAATTTTTAAAGAACTTTTTTCTTGCTTGACTGAAATATCTTTTATCACCCCATCATCTGCATTTATATAGTCTTTAGCTGACATATATGAACCATTTTTTATTGTAACTACTAAACTACCACCAACTAAATTAACATCGTAATTCAATTTCTCTGTCATATAAATAACAACTCTAGACTTATCCACATAATAAAAATACTTCACAGAAGTAACATTAATGTTTTCATAAACTGAAATAGTTCCTTTAGAATAATCAACATCACATCTAAATTCAAAAACTTTTGTAAATATATTGTTAGTGAATATATCAGAAAGAACAAAATATCTACTGCCCCTTATAAGAAACGTTTTAGGAAAATTAATTGACTCAACACCATTATAAAAAACAGAATTTTTAGCTATTATCAGTTTTTTTCCACTTAATGAAAAAACTATCTTTTCAGATACAGAATATATATCAACTCTTGCACCAAACATTTTTGCTATCTCTTTTAAATCAAAAAATACTTTTTCATCAAAATTATATACTGTAACAGAACCTTTGTATGAATCTTTTTTAAAAAATTTATATTTCAAAACATTGCTATAAAGAAAACTAGCATGGAACATAAAAATAAATAAAGTTAAAAATTTAATCATCATCCCTCCTATTCTATTATTATTCTATAATCATCCCAAATTAGCTGAGGATCTGAAGTAATTTTTACACTTCGATGTATACTTTTTTCTATCAATGACTGCTTCGATTTCAAACTCTCCATTACTAAAGGATGAACTATAATCCTAATAGTTCCTCCACTCCTACCCATTGTTAAATTTAATATATCTCTTTGAATCTTAAGTCTTATACTATCAATTGAAAGAACTCTACCAGAACCATGACATTGAGGACATTCTTCCGTAAGCATATTAAAAGTGCTTTCTCTTTTCCTTTCCCGAGTCATTTCTATTAAACCAAGTCTTGTAATTGGAAGTATTTTTATCTTTGCTCTATCGTTTTTTACAGCATCTTCTAGCGCTTTCATAACTTTATGCCTATTAGAAGGTTTTTTCATGTCTATAAAATCTATCACAATTATGCCACCAATATTTCTTAATCTAATTTGACGAGCTATTTCATAAGCTGCTTCAATATTTGTTTGAGTAACAGTCTCTTCTTGAGAACTTGAACCTATATATCTACCTGTATTTACATCTATTGCACAAAGAGACTCTGCCTCTTGAATTATGATACTTCCTCCACTTGGAAGTTCAACTTTCATCTTCCTTAACTCATCTATCTCATGCTCAATATTAAATGCCTTAAATATCGGCATTTTTGAATCATAAAATTTTATCTTATCTTTAAACTCTGGAGAAACCTTAGACACAAAATCCAAAACATTATTATAATCATCCTTATTATCCAACATATACACAGAAACATCACTAGATAATATATCTCTTGCTACTTGTAGAGTTATATCCATATCCTTATAAAGCAAGCAAGGAGCTTTACAACTTTCATATTTTTTAATAATATTTTCCCAAACACGAATAAGATACTTATATTCCTTTTTGATCTCTTCCTCTCCAATACCACTGGCTTCTGTCCTTATTATGCATCCATATCTTTTATACTCAGAAACTATCTTTTCTACAATTTCATATAATCTTTTTCTTTCTTGAGGATCATCAATATTTTTAGAAACTAAAATATTATTTTGAAATGGACTTAAAACAAGATATCTACCAGGAATGTTTATATCCATAGTGACCTTCATGCCTTTTGTACTTATGGCATCTTTTATTATTTGTACCATAATTTCTTGATTTTTATTCAAAATCTTATCTATACCTCCTCTAGTATCACCAATTACATCCGATATATATATATAAGCATTTTTTTCAAAACCTATATTTATAAAAGCACTAGATATTCCAGGTAATACATTTTCAACTATGCCCTTGTATATATTGCCAACAAGACTCAAATTATTAGTTCTTTCCCAAAAAAGTTCACTTAATCTTGAATTTTCCATCACTGCAATTCTAATTTCCTCAAAAGATCTATTTGCATATATTTCCTTTTTTATTTTTTCTCCATTATTCATTCTTCCTCCTAAAAAGTTCTAAGTTTATTAAAAGAGTCAAACCAATAAATATTGCGTCTAGTAATCTTTTTGACATTTACACAAAAACAAAAAAAATCCATTAATTCTTTAAATAAATAACGTGATGTTTTCTTATAAAGAATAAACATATTTATTACATTACCTTTAATCAAAAAATCATAAAAAATGTCTAAGAAATATGAATCAATTACTAAATCATCAAAATTTTTTTCAGCCTCAACCTCTATCTCAACCACATCTGTTGCAGATTCAACTGACGGAAAATACAATGGAACAGTTTTAACTTCAACAAGTTTTATACCTTGTGGAAGATTTTTATTTATAATTTCAGCTACAAATTTTTCATTCTCTCTTTTTGTAAAAAAAACATCCAAATATTCACAATCACTTGCCCATCCATAAGGTAAAGCTGGACCATATGAAAATTTATATCTCTTATTAGTTATATAAATTTCAAAATTATAAATAAGAATGTTTTTTATAATATCAAATGTACCAATATTTTTTGAAAACTCAGGTTCTTTAGAGAATTTTAATCTATATCTTATCATGCTATACTAATTCTCCTTTTAAAAACTGATTGAATTATACCTATAATTAAAAAAGAAGCAACCAGGTTTGACCCACCATAAGACAAAAAAGGAAGAGGAACTCCTGCTACGGGGAAAAAACCCAAAATCATACCAATATTTACAAAAAAATACCCCATAAAAAGACCACCAAAACTTATACAAAGGTAATAGCCAAAAAGGTCTCTAGAACTAAAAGCAATAACTTTGAACCTATTAATAATAATAACATAAGATATAATTAGTAATATGACTCCAATAAATCCCATCTCCTCACCAACCACTGAAACTATAAAATCTGTATGCCTCTCAGGAATAAAACCAAGACGTGTTTGGCTACCTTTAAAAATACCTTTTCCACTAAAACCACCAGAACCAAGTGCTACTCTTGCTTGAATTATATTATAACCTGCACCACGTGGATCTTTTTCGGGATAAATAAAACTTTCAATTCTTTTATATTGATACTCTTTTATTTGATCTTTAATAAAAACACCTGTTACATATCCCAAAGCAAATAATGTATAGATAAAAAGTACATAACCAAGTTCAATCAAAGGATTAAGCTTCCTAATAATAATCCAAGATACCAAAAAAATTATAAAAAAGGAAATCAAAAAAATTATCATATTTATATTGAAATAAGTTATTGAATAAAACATCTCTATTATATCATTATTAAGCAATTCAGGCTTTATTTTAATCATCACTCCTAAAAAAGGAACTAATAATGCAACCAAAATATAAAATCCAAATATATAAAAATACTTTACATCTATTCCAGCTACAAAAAACAAAACAGCTAATGGGAAAACTGTAATTAAAATTCCAGAAAAATCAGGCTGTTTTATCATAAGTACAAAAAACGGTACTATAAGTAAAAAAACTTTTAATATACCTATAAAATCTTTAAGCATAAAAGGTCGCTTGCTAAGATATGAAGAAATAAACACTAAAAGAAATACTCTTGCAAATTCGCTAGGTTGAATAGAAAAAAATGGTAATCTAAACCAAGATTTAGAACCTTTATCTGCAATACCAAAAAATAAAACTAAAAGTAAAGAAATAAGACTAAATATATATAAATGTGCTGCATACTCATTAAGAATATCATAATCAAAAAACCACACAAAAACCATCATACTACTGCCTATGATTAAAGCAAAGATCTGAGTTTTCAATATTCTATCTTTATAATCCAACATACTTACTGCAGAATTAACTGCTACAAACGACATTAAAACAATAAAATAAACACAAAAAATTAAAATTAAATCAATATTTTTTTTCCTTTCAACTATCACTTGATCAATCATTCAATAATCTCCATCTTAATAGAATTATTTTCTCTAACATTATAATAAGCTTGTATCAATTTAGAAGCCACAGGAGCTGCAGCAGAAGAGCCATGTTCACCATGTTCAATAATAACACTAACAGCAATTGTTTTTTTTCCATCTTTTTTAGCAAATGCTACAAACCATGCGTGATCTTTTCCATGTGGATTTTGAGCAGTTCCTGTTTTACCATATACCTCTATACCATTTACATCACAAGCTTTACCAGTTCCATTGATAACAACTTCTCTAAGAGCTTTATACAAAACATCCCATGTATGGGGTTTCAAAGTTAAACTTCCTGTAACTATTGGATAATTTTCTTTTAAAACATTTCCCCTTTCATCAACTATTTTCTCAACATAATATGGTTTATAAAACTTACCACCATTTGCAATCGCCATTATAACTAATAACATAGAAATAGGAGTAACAACAATTTCTCCCTGTCCTATTGACATATTAAGAGTATCACCTCTATACCAATATCCTTTTGTTTCAATTCTCTTTTTAGGTCCAAATATTATTGGAGTTTTTTCATAAGGCATATCAATACCAGTTTTTTGATCTAATCTGAATCTTTTTGCAATATTTTCTATTTCATATGGACCAACAATGTCTGCAACATTGTAATAATAAACATCACATGATTTCGCCAAACCATCAATCATTGAAACCCATCCATGCCCTCTTTTCTCCCAACATTTAAAAACTCTACTACCAGCATCATAAAAACCTGGGCAAAAAAATTTTCTATCTTTAGAAATTTTTTGAGATTCAAGAGCAGCTATAGTTGTAATTATTTTAAAAGTTGAAGCTGGGGGATATAAACCTTGTATAGGTATGTTAAACTCATCTACATTATAAGAATATGATGTATCGCTACTTTTTAATACAAAATTATTCAAATCTATACCTGGCTTTACAGCATAGGCAATTATTCTCCCACTATCAGCTTCACATGCAACTGCTGCACCCCTTTTATATGGTAATTTACGCAAAGCATCTTCAGCTGCTTTTTGAACATTCCAATTAACAGTCAAATAAACATCATTACCTTTAGACCAAGGTTCATATCCCAAAACCTTAACCAATCTACCACGATTATCAACTTCTATAAAAAGTCCACCATTCTTACCTCTTAGTTCATCTTCATACATAAGTTCCACACCGTTTTTACCAACTATTGAATCTAAAGAATAACCTTTTAAAATATACTTTCTAATATCTTTCTCTTCTATTTTACCAACATATCCTATTACATGACTTAAGTAATTGTTAAAAGGATAATCTCTAATATTTTCTTCTATTATTTCAAGTTCAGGAAAAATATTTTTAATTTCATAAACACTTTTAATAATCTCAAGACCTATTCTATCAACTAATTTTATTGGTTTATGAGTATTTTGGGCTTGTAAAATAACAGTTAACAATTTTTCTGAATTTAAACCAACAATTTTGCTCAATAAGTAAGATAGCTTTTTAAGATAATCATAATTTGTTGTATCGGAAGGAAAATACATTATACTGTAAGATATTTTATTTCGCGCAACCACAATTCCATCAGATGTTATTATATTACCACGTGGACCATTTCTTGGAATAACTCTAGTTCTATTTTTTTCAGATAATTCGTAAAAATAAGAATATTTAATTATCTGAATATCTATAAGTCTTATGATAAAAATGATCACAATAATATAAAAAAGAGAATAAATCTTATTTACCAATTCATCATTTCTAAAAATCTCCATGGTTTTTGTACTTTAATGGAACAAAAATAATAAAAAATTTTCTAACCAACTCAAAAAAAATAAAATTTATAAATGTATAAAAAACATAATACCATTGAAAATTAATTTTCCAACCAGAAAGATTAGACAATATAAATACAATTATCTTTGTCATAATACTAAAAGAAATAAAATTAAAAAACCTTGAAAATATAAAATCAAAATCAATATTCGGCTTAATAACATTAATAAAATATGAAAAAACAACATATACCATAGAATTAACCCCAAGAGGAAATGAGTAGTAAAAATCAACATATATCCCAGAAAAGAAAGAGAATATTAAAGAAGGAACAGCTGAATAATAAAAATTAATAATAAAAACAAATATAAAAACAAAATCTATAACTTTTAAAAAATCAATAGAGGAAGAAAAAATATCAAAAATTACCATAATAAAATAAAAAATTAAAATCATATCTTCTCTTCCAATATATGCGGCTTCCACTTTAAGACATATACATAATCTATATCTTTAACATTAACAAATGAAATTTTTGATTGTCTTAATAATGGATCAGGATTAAATTTTATATCTTCAATATTTCCAACATAAATATACGGTGGAAATGTATAAGATGTGTCTGCAGTAAATATCTCTTCATTTTCTTCAAATTCCCCCTCTACATACCTATAAAATAGCTTTCCTTTCCCCTCACTTACAGCAAGTCCTTTACTTTTTTTTCCCATCACAACAAATGAAAAATCAGTTAAACTAATTAGAGAAACTTTAGAATAAGAAGAATATACTTCATTAACTCTACCAACAACTCTCCATCTATTTTTTTTATAATCAAAAAAAATAACTGGATTATAAATAGCTATTCCATCATTTTTACCTTTATCTATATAAAAAAAACTATATGGATCATAAGGATTATAAGAAATAACTGAAGCATATATACCATCATAGCCTTTAAAACTTAATCCTAAAGTGGTTTTAATCTTTTTTGCTTCTTCTGCCAAAGGTTCAATAATTGCAATTTTTTCTTTTAATATAAATACCTCTCTTTTTAAATCTTCAATCTGTTTACTACAATCAAATACAAATTTTACTCTCTCAGATACTTCTGAAATATTAGAAACATTCTTATACGCTATTTTAGGATTAAAAATAAATGAAATTAAGAACTTTATATTATAAACAAATGAGTTAACATTAAGGACAAGAAGAAGAAAAGAAAAAGAAAATAAAAAATAAAAAAGATATTTAGATTTTTTATTCATACCGCAAAACCCGTCTATTCCTATTTAAAGAGAACTTGAATTATTTGTAAAAAGCAGAAAAAGTCTTAACTTTATCTAAAAGCTCCAAATACTTTCCACATCCCAAAGCTACACAGCTCAACGGGTCTGCGGCACGGCGAACAGGAAGTTCAGTTTCTTGACGTAACAACTCACATATGCCTCTGAGAAGTGAACCACCACCTGCAAGAACCATTCCTCTATCAACAAGATCTGCAGAAAGTTCAGGAGGAGTTTCCTCTAAAACCTGTTTAATAGCATCAATTATCAAAGCTATCGGCTCCATTAAAGCCTGCCTTATTTCTTCTGAAGTAACAGTAACAGTTTTTGGCAAACCTTTAGATTGATCTCTTCCTTTTACCTCCATAGTCATCTCTTCTTTTAAAGGAAACACAGATCCTATTTTAACCTTCACCTCTTCTGCTGTAGCTTCACCTATAACTAAATTATATTTTCTTCTAAAATATTGTATTATAACCTCATCCATTTCATCACCAGCTATATCAACTGATTTTGCAACTACTATACCACCAAGAGAAATAACAGCTATTTCTGTTGTTCCTCCTCCTATATCACATATCATACTGGCTGATGGTTCAGAAATTGGAAGTTCAGCTCCTATTGCAGCAGCCATTGGTTCTTCTATTAAATAAACTTCTCTTGCCCCAGCCTGTTGAGCTGATTCATGAACAGCTCTTTTTTCAACCTCTGTTATACCAGAAGGTATACCAATTACAATTCTAGGTCTTAAAAGACTTTTCCCTGTATTTACTTTTTGAATAAAATATTTAATCATTTGATGAGTAACTTCAAAATCTGCTATAACTCCATTTCTTAAAGGTCTAACAGGAATTATTGAACTTGGAGTTTTACCTATCATTTGTTTCGCTTCATTGCCAACAGCAAGAACTTTTCGCGTATTTCTATCTATAGCAACAACTGATGGTTCTCTTAAAACTATACCTTTGCCTTTAAGATAAACCAAAGTATTAGCAGTCCCCAAATCCATTCCTATATCATTAGAAAAAAAACTTAAAATCTTCTCAAACATAATCAATCCATCAATTTTACCATTGTAAGAATTGCATTATCTCCTTTTCTGTAACCAACATTAACAACACTTGTATAACCACTATTTCTTGAATTATATCTTGGTACTAGTACTGTCATTATTTTCTTAAATGCATTCTTATCCTTTATTTCTTTTTTTACTTCATTTACTCTACCTTTTTTAGCATCACTCATAAGTCTATCAAAAAACTTTCTTAACTCCTTCGCTTTCGGAAGAGTAGTTATGATTTTCTCATTAATAATAAGGCTCGCCATCATATTTCTAAACATTGCATGCCTATGAGAAGGAATTTTAGAAAGTTTTTTATCTCCATAATTTTTTATCATAAATCCCCCGAATTATTTTTTATAACCTAATGATAAGCCTATCTCTTTTAATTTTTCTTTTATCTCTTCTAAAGATTTATCACCAAAATTTTTAATAGCCATTAAATCTTCTTCTGTCTTTGAAACAAGTTCACCAATAGTTTTAATCTCTGCTCTTTTAAGTCCATTTAATGCTCTTTGGCTAAGCTCAAGAACCTCTATTGATTGCTCCAAAAGTTCTTTTAATTCATCATCATTTTCCACTTCTTCTTCAACATCTTTCTCCGCAACTTCATCTGAACTAGTAAATGGAGTTACAGAATATTTCAAAAGAGCCCCTGCAGTATCTAATGCTTCTTTTGGAGTTATTGTTCCGTCTGTCCATAACTCAATAATAAGTCTATCATAATCAGTATCTTGTCCAACTCTTGCATTTTCAACTTTATAGTTAACCTTTTTTACAGGACTAAAAAGAGCATCCATAAGAATATAATTTTGAGGAAAATTTATATATTCCCTTATTTTATCAGATGTTACATAACCTACTCCCCTAGCAACCTCTATCTCCATATCAAGCTTTGCACCACTTTCAAGATTCGCAATTTCAAGATTTTTATTTATTATTTCAACGTTAGCATTAGGTTCTATATCAGAAGCTTTAACAACTTTTTTACCCTTTGCATGAAGCCTAAGTGTCTGTCTATCAGTATTTATAAGCCTAAGTCTTAATCTTTTAAGATTCATAACTATTTCTAAAACATCCTCCTTAATCCCTTCTATCGTTGTATATTCATGAGTAACTCCTTCTATTTTTACTGCAACAACTGCTGCGCCATCAATACTTGATAATAGAACTCTTCTTAAAGAATTTCCAATTGTATGTCCATAACCTTTTTCATATGGTTCAGCAATAAACTTAGCATAATGTTCATTTTCATTTTTATTCTCTTCTATCATCTCTACCTTTTTAGGTATAATTATTTCTTTAATTAAATTTGCCATAAAACTCCTCCTCTTTCAAAATATCTCACTTTGAATAAAACTCAACAATAAGTTGTTCATTTATCTTTGAGTTAAGCTCAGTTCTTTCAGGCATTCGTATGATTTTAGCAGATTTTTTTTCAGCATCATAAGATATCCAACTTGGTCTCCATCCTTTTGATTCACTTTCTTCTATACTTTTTTTAATCAATGGATTTTCAAGCAAATCCAAACTGGAAAGAGAAATTTCATCTCCTTCCTTAACTATGTATGAAGGTATATTTAATACTTTTCCATTAACTTTTATATGTCCATGATTTACTAGTTGCCTTGCATGCTTTATAGATGAAGAAAAACCTATTCTTCTAACTATGTTATCAAGTCTAAGCTCTAAAAGTCTCAATAACGTTTCACCTGTTTTTCCTTTTGTTTTTGAAGCAATATCAAAATATCTCTTAAACTGTCTTTCGCTCATTAAATACATCATCTTAGCTATTTGTTTTTCTCTCAAATGCTTTCCATAATCTGAAAGTTTCCTTTGTCTAATTGAATTTTTTCTTTTTTCAAGAGTACAATTACTATAACACTTATCACCTTTTAAAAAAAGCTTTTCATTTAAACTTCTGCATCTTTTGCAACTAGGCTGAGTATATTTCATTTTTCCTCCTAATTAGACTCTTCTTGGTTTAGGGGGTCTACAACCATTATGAGGTATTGGCGTAACATCCCTGATAGAAAGAATTTTTACTCCACTTTGTGCAAGTGTTCTTAGTGCAGTTTCTCTACCAGGGCCAGGCCCACTAACGTATATATGAACCTGCTTTACACCGTACAAATTTATTTTTTCAATTATTTTATTCATTGTAACCTGAGCAGCAAAAGGAGTTCCTTTTTTAGTACCTTTAAAACCATTTGAACCACTAGATGCCCATGCTACTACATTACCATGTTCATCCGTTAAAGTTACTATAGTATTATTAAAACTTGAAGTTATATAAACTCTAGCAGTATTAATATGAATATGTTTTTTCTTTCCTTTCTTTTCCATAGTAAACTCCTTTAATACTTATTATTTTTTAGATTGCTGCTGTGCTTGGAGCAACTTAAGAGTTGCTTTTGTGACTGCTCCTACTGTCTTTCTTTTGCCTCTTCTAGTTCTCGCATTTGTGCGTGTTCTCTGACCTCTTACTGGTAAGTTTCTTCTGTGTCTATAACCTCTATAAGATCCTATCTCTATATACCTTTTAATATTTGATTGAACTTCCCTTCTTAATTCTCCTTCAACCTTATAATTCTTTGATATAACAGAATTAAGAAGTCCTATTTCTTCTTCAGATAAATCCTTAACTCGTTTATTTGGATCAATTCTACCACCCAAATCTACTTCAAGTATTTTTTTCGCAAGAGGGCGTCCTATTCCATAAATATAAGATAAAGCAATTGAAATTTTTTTATCTCTTGGTAAATCAACACCTACTATTCTTGCCATAAACACTCCTTTTAAATTAACCTTGTCTTTGTTTATGTTTTGGATTTTCGCATATAACTCTTACTATACCTTCTCTTCTAATTATTTTACACTTTTCACATATTTTCTTCACACTTGCTCTTACTTTCATAAACCACCTCTTATTTTTCTCTAAATATTATTCTTCCCTTTGTAAGATCATATGGAGAAAGCTCAACTTTAACCTTATCACCTGGAAGTATTTTAATATGATTAACTCTCATTTTTCCAGATACAATACCTAGAATAGTTTTACCCGGACTTATTTCTATTTTAAAAGTTGCATTAGGAAGTGATTCTTTTACAATACCTTCAACTTCAATTTTCTCACTGTTTTCAGACATAAAACAATAAACATTCCTCCTTTCTTTAAAATTAAATAAAAGTCACTTTTTTACTTTAAAAAATGACTTCTTCTATATATTATATAAAATTTAATTTAAAAAAATAAAAAGTTATAAAAAAATTATTCATGAATTTGACAAAACTCTTTAGGTTCAGTTCCTTTTATAAAAGCTTCAAGAATTTTCTCTTTACATTTAGGTCCAGCTAATTTACCAGATTCATCATCAACTCTAACAAATGTTATACCATCTGGAACACTAAAATCCTTAGCAGGATAATCTTTAAGGATTTCTTTCATTATCTCAGCCCACCATTTTGCAACAGTAGTTCCTCCTGTCCAATCAGAAGAAGGAATTCTAGAAAAATCATCATATCCCATCCAGCCACCTGCAGTAAAATCTGGAGTCATACCGATAAACCACATATCCTTAGAATCTTGACTTGTACCAGTTTTACCAGCAATTGGTTTTTTTATTTCAGAAACTATTTTTGCTGTTCCTCTTTGTACAACTCCTTTCATAATATTTAAAAGTAAATATGTTATTTGAGGATTTAAAACCTCGTTTTCTCTTGGAAATGTTTCTTCCAAAATCCTACCTTCATTATCTGTTACTTTTAAAATATATAAGGGTTCTGTATATATTCCTTCATTTGTAAAAGTATTGAAAGCATAAACCATTTCCATAAGGCTTACCAATGAAGTACCTAAGGAAAGAGAAGGAACCGCATCTAACTTACTTTTTATTCCACATCTTTTTGCAACATCTACTACATTTTGTATCCCAACCAAATTTATAAGATAAACAGATGAAAGGTTTCTAGATTTTTCTAAAGCTTTTCGTAAAGAAATTTCACCTAAATATTTGTTATCAAAATTAGATGGAGTCCATATTTTAAATTCAGGATTCCCAGCAAAAGGCTCTATTGCTTCATCTATAGCAGCTTGATCTGTTGCATCCTCTATTAAATGCCATTGCATTTTACTATCAGAAAAAAATACCATAGGTCTGTCATATATTCTCGATTGTGGAGTAAGACCATATTGTAGTGCAGCATACCAAATAAAAGGTTTAAATGTAGAACCAGCTTGTCTTTTTGCTTGAACTGCTCTGTTAAACTGACTTTGTTGATAATTTCTACCACCTATCATAACCTTGATAGCACCGGTTCTAGATTCTACTAACATAAAAGCACCTTGAAGAGTTGATGTTGATAATGAATCAAAATCTTCAGAATTTACCAGTGTTTTTTTTGATTCAAACTCTGAAAGATTTTTTTCAAAAATCTCTTCAGCTTTAAGTTGCATTTTTAAATCCAGCGTTGAATATATTTTCAAACCTCTTTTCCAAAATGTTTCAACGCCATATTTTGGTTCTAGTTGTTGTCTTATAAATTCAGAAAAATAAGGAGCACGAGATGGATAAAGAATTGATTTTTTTTCAGGTAATTTAATATTTTTTGCATCGTTAAGCTCATCTTGAGTAATAAAACCTTCTTCAAACATTCTTTCCAAAACAAGATTCCTTCTTAATTTTGCTAACTCTGGATTATTAAAAGGAGAATATCTTTCAGGAGCAGGTATTATTCCTATAAGCAATGCACATTCTGCAAGTGTAAGATCTTCAACTCTTTTCCCAAAATATATTTTTGCAGCAGTACTTATACCGTAAGCACCAATTCCAAAATATATTTGATTAAAATACATTTGAAGTATTTCTTCTTTTGAGAAATTATGCTCTATTTGTAAAGCTATTATCATTTCTTTTATCTTTCTCGATATAGTCCTTTCAGGTTTTAAAAATATAAGTTTTGAAAGCTGCTGAGTTATTGTTGAACCTCCTCCTTTTATCTTTCTGTGAACTATAAAATTAACAAAAGCACGAGTTATTCCCTTAAAAGATATTCCCCAATGTGAGTAAAAATCTGTATCCTCCATAGCTAAAAGTGCATTTATAATATCTTTAGGAATTCTTTCTAATTCTATAAAAGTCCTTCTTTCAACCGAAAATTCTGTAATAATATCTCCATTTATATCATACAAATATGTACTAAGCGAAGGTACATATTCATCTAAAGTATTTATCGAAGGTAAATCCTTTAAAAAATAAAAGGCAAAAACTGATAAAAAAAAGACACTGCAAAAAATTAAAGTACAAAAAAAATACACCCCTTTCAAGATTAGCTTGTGAGGGGTTTTAAATAATTGAACAATTCTTTTTCTCACCTATTAACTATTTTAAACTCAACTTTTACATCCGCTGGAAGATCTACTGAATTGAGAGCATCTGTTGTTTTAGATGTTGAATTTATTATATCTATAAGTCTTACATGAGTTCTTATTTCAAATTGTTCTCTTGATTTTTTATCAACATGCACAGATCTATTAACAGTATATCTCCTTACTTTTCTAGGTAAAAGAACGGGACCAGAAACTATTGCACCACTTCTTCTAACAGCATCTATTATCCTCGCCAATGCCTGATCAAGCAATGCACTATCATAAGACTCTAATTTTATTCTCATTATTTGCTTTTGTGTTGAACCAGATTCTGTCATTTTTCACCTCTTTAAGCAGACAAAATTATTCAATTATTTCAGTAACTACTCCTGCACCAATAGTGCAACCACCTTCCCTTATAGCAAACCTTAAACCCTTCTCCATAGCTATAGGCGTTATCAACTCAACAGTTATCTCAGTATGATCCCCAGGCATAACCATCTCAACT
>JAOAEH010000044.1 GCA_026416895.1 Elusimicrobiales bacterium | reverse complement strand
ATTTCAGAATGTTCCAAATTAGCATCACAGGATAAATTTATAGGATATCTATGTTTATGTAGAGTAAATAGAATAAACTTAAAGACAGACCTTGCAATTCTTTCATGTTCAAAAGCAAAAGTTAAAAATCCATTTTCACCATATCCTCATATAGAATTTGCAGAAATATATACCTCAAAGAATAAAAACGATGCTGCTTTGACGGAAATTGAATTTGCTATTAATATAGATTCAGGAAACTTTCATGCTAATTTAAAAGCAGCAGAACTAATGGAACGAAAAAATTTAAATAAATCTCTACAATATTATTCAAAATCATTAGAAATACTTAAAAAATCTAATGAACCATATATAATAGGTAAAAAAATCTACATTGAAAATAAAATATCTGAAATTAAGTCTTTAATCGAAAAAAAATTACTTGAAGAAAATGAAAAAAGATATTTAAAATGTATATCCGACTACAAAAAAGAAAAAAATACTGATAAATCTTTAGAAATAATAGAAAACTGTTTATCAATGAAATCTAAACATAACGAATCTGTTTATATGGACTATCTTACACTATTATATAAAGCAGAAAAATTCGAAGAAATAATAAAATTAAAAAATTTAGAAAAAGAATTATCAAAAACAAATAAATCAAAATTTGAAGAAATACTTGCAAATTCTTACTATAAACTATCAAAATACCACGAAGCAATAAAAATCTATAAAAAACTAATCACAGAAGAAACATATGATATAAGCTTATTATATAATTATGCAAATTCACTTGAAAGATCTGGTGATAAAATAAATGCATTAGAAATATACAAAAAAATAAATACTATAAAACCATCTCAAAAGATATCTGAAAAAATAGAAGATCTAAAAATTGAGATAATGAGTGATGAAGAAATACTTGAAGATCTCAAAATAAGAGGTTTCGTAGATAAAGAAAAAACAGTACTACTCCCTCCTGAAAAAAAGCTTTTTTTAAGTATAAAACTTATTGAAAAAAATGGAGCAATTAAATATCTTATAGAAAGATATCCTGGCTATGCAAATATTATATGGAAAAACCCTTCTAACAATGAAGATCTAAGAATAACTTTGCCTGGCTATAATTTATATCTAAAAACTATATCACAAAAATTAATAAAAGCTATAGAAAAAGAAGCTCACGATCCAAGAGACATATTTAAAGTAAAAGATTCAAATGGTTTCGATATATTTGATAAAAGTGGGAATTTGACATATGAAGGAATTAAATGTTTTTATGAATATCAAAAAACTAATAAGAAAAATTGGTATTTTCCACACGAAAAACCTCAAATAAAACCTCAAGAATCTTATTTGAATATTGAAAAAGAAACAGAGTTTAATAATAAAAAAAAAGAAATTGAAAAACTTGGTTATGAAGAAATAAGTGAAACAGAATATCTTTGGCTTTTAAGTGTAACAAACTGTCCTGAAGATATTTTATTAAGAGCTCCATGTAATATTAAAAAATTAGATTCAGGTAATGGTTTAAGATATTTTATATGTATGAAAGAGGGATTATGTAACAAAACACAAATGATTCTTGCATCTTATATTACCTCATATAGGAGTGGAAATCTTCAGCTACCAAATACTAATACAGCTTCAAATTTTTTTGGTAAACCATCAAGCTCCAAAAAAAGATTTTGCGAAAATGGTAAAATATGGCAGGGCGAATAAAATTTATATAATTTTATTAAAGGAGGAATTCCTATGGAATGCAATGTAGTTTATAATAAAAAAATGTGTAGTTGTACTTATGAACCTTGTTCAAGAAAAGGAATATGTTGCAAATGTATAGAATATCATAAATCTTATGGACAAATCCCTGGATGTTTTTTTTCAACTGAAGGAGAAAAAACTTATGATAGAAGTTTTGAAAATTTTATATCAGACATGAAAAGGAGAAAGAAATGAAAAAAAGTATTTCAGTAGATAGTGCTCCAAAAGCAATTGGACCATACTCACAAGCAATTGAGACAGAAAATTTTATATTTATATCTGGGCAATTACCCCTTGATTTGTCAGGAAATATTCCTAATTCAATAAAAGAACAAACAACAAACTGCATAAAAAATATAGAAAACATACTTAAAGGTTTAGGATTAAGTTTAAAAAATGTGGTAAAAACTACTGTATTTATGACTGATTTAACTAAATTCCAAGAAATGAATGAAGTATATTCTGAATTTTTTTATTCAAATCCACCTGCACGCTCAACAGTGGAAGTTAAAGGGTTACCAAAAGGAGCATCAATAGAAATAGAAGCAATAGCCATAAAAAATATTTAATATGCATAGATTACTCGAAACCAAAAAAACTGGTATTTTATTGCCACTTTTTTCAATGTATAGTGAAGATGATTTTGGATGTGGAGACATTTTTTCTATATTAAGATGGTTAGATTTTTTTAAAGAATTAAATATAGATATAATACAAATTCTTCCTATAAATGAATTACCTCCACACACAAATTGTCCCTACACATCACTTACAGCATTTGCAATAGATCCAATTTATTTATCTATAAGAAATTTAGACAATATCTCAAATGAGATTAAAAGAAAAATAAATTCAAAAGAATTTAAAAATGAAATAAAGGCTATTAAAAAGTCTAACTTTATAAATTATGATAAGATAAAAGAAATAAAATATTTGCTTTTATGGGAGCAATATAATTTTTTCTCAAAAGAACTTACTAAATCTGAACCAAAGATAAAAGAAGATTTTGAAAAATATTGCTATGAGAATTCTTGGTGGCTTGATGATTATGCGATATTTAGAAGATTAAAAGACATTTTTTCTTTTTCATCTTGGCAAGATTGGCCTAAAGGGTTAAGAGATAAAGAAAAAAATTCAATAGATAAATTTATTAAAGAAAATGAATTTGAAATAAACTTCTTCAAATATATTCAATGGGAAATAGACAAGCAGTTTG
>JAOAEH010000046.1 GCA_026416895.1 Elusimicrobiales bacterium | reverse complement strand
AGGTAGCACACAGACATATAGTTTGACGGTTAGTGTTAGTCCGTCTGGTGAAGGTAGTGTGAGTAAGAATCCTAACAAGACAACCTACACTGCGGGAGAGGTTGTGCAGTTGACGGCGCAGGCTGCAAGTGGGTATGTATTTAGTGGTTGGGGAGGAGATTTAAGTGGGACAGCGAATCCTACTACTATAGTTATGAACTCAAATAAGAGTGTAGTTGCTGTATTTAGTAGGGTTGATGGAGGTGGTGTGGAAGGAGATTCATTAGTTAGTGATTATATAGTATTAACTCCTGATGGAGATGGTAAGGGTGATAGGGTAGATTTTAGTTTTGACAAGAATTTGACACCGACTTTAGTTGGTGTTGTTAACATATATAGTATAGATGGTAGGAGGATAAAAGTGATAGAGAGTGCTCCTTATATTTGGGATGGTAAGGTTGATGGTAAATATGTAAGAAGTGGTGTGTATATATATGAATATAAGACAGAAAAAGGAGAAAAGAAAATTGGGAAGATTTTAATAGTGAAATAATTTTATGAAATAGTATAATGAATAAAAAAAAAATTATATTATTTTTAATGCTGTTTATTTTTAAAAAATTATATTCGCCTCCTATTCCTGGATCTCCCATGATAAGACTAAATCAGGCTGGATATTTGCCTGGTGATTCTTATAAAACAGCAATAATTTCTGGAATTAGTGGAAATTTTCAAGTTTGTGATGTTAATAATATAAGTAATGTATTATTTTTTTCTTCTGTTTCATTTTTAGGTACAGATACTATTACAGGAGAAAATTTATATTTAGCAGATTTTTCTAGTTTTACTCAACCTGGAAGATATGTAATAAAAATAGGGAATGAAATATCTTTTCCATTTGAAATAAAAGAAGATTTGTATAATAAAGTTCTTTATTACGCTGTAAGAATTTTTGGAGCAAATAGATGCGGTCCTTATAATTCTTGGCTTCATAAGCCTTGTCATTTAAAAGATGGAAGTAAAAGAGGAACAGGTAAAGAGGGTTCTTTAGCAGGTGGATGGCATGATTGTGGAGATTATGTAAAATTTGGATTAACTACTTCTTTTGCAGCGATTTTTCTTTTGTTTACTTATGAAGTTCTTTCTGATAGATTTGGTGATTATTATGGAATGAGTTACGATGGAGATTACTTGTCTCCAAGACCCGATGGAGTTCCGGATATTATAAATGAAGTAAAAGTATATACTGACTATATTTTGAATTTATATAATGCTTCTGTAGAAGATGGGCTTATTTCTCAAAATAGAATGTATTATCAAGTAGGTGATGGTGATAAAGATCATAATTATTGGCATTTACCTGAATATCAAGATGATATGCCTCCAAACTATGGAGGAGCACCAAGAGATATATGGGATGATATTGGGCCTGACATTGCTTCGAGATTCGCAGCTGCTTTAGCATTGATGGGTAAAATATATAAGAGTTATGATGAAAGTTATAGTAATAAATGTATAAATGCAGCACGAGAAATATATAAGTTGGCAAAAAACGTTTATGGAATATCTGGAAAAAATACTGGTTTAAAAAGTTATTATCCTACCAATTCAACTCCTAATGATAGTTTAGCATTTGCAGCTTTACAGTTGTATAGAGCTACAAGTGAAGAAACTTATTTAGAAGATACTAAATATTGGATGAGAATAAAACAAGAATGGTCCTTTAGAACTCATTGGTATTTGTGTTATAGTGCTATTCATCCTATGGTTTTATATCATTACTATCCTTTTGCTCCTACTGCTGATAGTGGAAGTTATGGTACTGCTGTAGTGACTAAACAAGAATGTATTAATTGGATAAAAGAAGACGCAAAAAGAGTTTCTGCTGATTTGTATGGTAGAAGGGCTAGTTATGCTTGGGGAACATGCAGGTATATAGCTTCTGTAGGTTGTACAGCGTTGTTAGCCTATCTGTTGGATCCTAATGATAAAGAGATGTTAAAAATTGCAAAAGAACAAATTGATTGGCTTTTTGGAAGGAATCAATTTGGAATGAGTTTTATAATAGGTAATAAAAAAGAAGGATGGCTTACAAGATATCCACAACATCCTCACCATGCAGCAGCAAATCCTGAAGGTCAAAATGTTTTGTATTCCATTAAATATGATTTTGTAGAGCTTACAGGAGCATTAATTGGAGGGCCTCTTCAACATACAAGTTTTGATGATAGATGGGATAACTATAAAGAGACAGAAGCAGGTGTAGATTATTGGGCTCCTTTAGTTTTACTTTCGGCATATTTTGCTAAACCTGCTTCTGAAGTAATTGATATGAAACCTAAAATATGGTTTTCAAACTTAAAAAATGGTACTACTTTGTATGGTCTTGTAGACATAGAAGTAATTGGTCAAGATGATAAAGGAGTTACTAAGATAGAGCTTTATTTAAATAGTAAAAAAGTTTATGAAGTGATAAATAGTACCTCTTTAATTTATAAATGGGACACAACTCAGGAACAAAATGGGTCATATTTAATAAGAGCTGTAGCACATGATACAAGAAATCAAATGGCTGAAATTACATTAAATTTATTTGTGTATAATATATCTACATATAGTTTGACGGTTAGTGTTAGTCCGTCTAGTGGTGGTAGTGTGAGTAAGAATCCTGATAAGGCGGCATATAC
>JAOAEH010000042.1 GCA_026416895.1 Elusimicrobiales bacterium | reverse complement strand
TTTGATCAAAATTTTTTTGAAGTTGAAAATATTGAGCTTCTATTTCTTTTAGCCTTATATCTTTATCATTTAATAAATTTGCATAAAAAATCTCATTTTCTTTCAATTTATTTTCATAATCTGATTTTAATTTATTTTCATTTTCTAAATATTTCTTTTCAATTTCTACTAGTTTAGCAGTATAGTCAGCGATAAGTTTATTCTTTTCATCAATAAGTAATTTCTCAAGCTGTGAATTTTTCTCAAGAAGTGCTTTATTTATTTCATAAATCTTTCTTTTCTCTTCTTCAAAAGACTCTAAATTTTTTCTATACTCTTCTTCTCTCCTAGATATCTCAATCAATAAATCTTGTCTATACTTTTCTTTTAATTCTGATATTTCACATTCTAGTTCCTTTATTAATTTTTGACTCTCATCGTACTTAATTTTAAAATAATTTAATTCTTGAATAAGTGTTTCTTTTTGTACTTCAAAATTTTTTAAAATTTCTGAGATTTCTTTCTTTTTTTCCTCCTCAAATGCTACGAGTTTTTTTTCAAAAATATTATTTAACAATTCTGACTTTCTTTGAAATCTTTCTTCTAATTCTTGCCTCTTTAGTATATACTTCTTCTCAATATCTTCTTTTAAAACTTCAAGATAATCTTCTTTTTCCCTAAGTTCAGATTCAAGTTTAAGTATTCTATTATTAAGCTCTTCTTCTCTTTTTCTATACTTATCTTCAAGCTCTCTAGATTTTAGTATAAACTCATCTTGAGTTTTTATCTTTAACTCATCATATTTTTTTTGAAGCTCTTTCATCTTTTCAGCATATTGACTCTCAACTTCAAGTAATCTTTTATTCCACATATCTATAAGGTTACGCTGTTTTATATCTAATTCTTCGAATTTTTTCTGATACTCCTCTTCCAATTCTTTTCTAAGTATTTCTATTCTTGCCTCTTTTTTAATCAAATCATCAATACTTAATTTACCTTCACCTAAAAGTGAAAGAGTTGCTTCAAGCTTTTTATAAAAATCTTCTTTTTCTTCAACCGTTTTTAGCCTTGATTGTAAAGATATCTCTATACTTTTTAACCTTTCAGAAAGAGAATTTTTTTCTGTCTCAAGTATTTGAATGTTTTTCTTTAGTTCATCTCTTTCTTTTTCAAGTGATGATATTTTTTCTAAAGCCCATCTTAAACTCATTCTTGCTGTATCAATACTTGAAACATCATTTATTATTCTTTCAATATCTTTATCCATAAGCACTCCGTAAAAATATTTTACATCACCGCCTATAAAATTTTTATTAAATACTTGTTAAAAAAACTTTATATCAAAATATAAAATTTCATAAAATTTAAAATATGAAATATTTCAAAATACTAATTTTAAGCTTTATACTAATTGTAATATTATTTTACATGAGGGAAAAAATTTATCCATTTATTACAAACATTAACGGAACTATATATATAAAATCCCAATATCTTCCAGAAGTAAAAAATAATGCCATATTATACATAGCTTTATATAATGACAAAGGTATAATATTTGGAATTAAACAAATTATAAATCCAAAGTTTCCTCTTAAATTTAAAATAACATATAAAAACATACTGTATCCTAAACTAGTATCACCTAAATGTACAATAAAAGCTATATTAAATTATCATGGCAATTTACACGAAATTAAAAGCGGTGATATATATTCTAATGAACTGTCAATCCCAATTATAAAAAGAAATATCAATATAATCTTAGAAAATATAAAAAATTAAAAACTCATAAAGAGTTATTTCTACTTATAGCATAATCTATACCTTTATTTAAAATGATATATACTAATTTCTCTACTTCTATAAAAACGTTTTCAATTATCTTTTTTTCTACTATACTAAATTCAGACAAAACAAACTTAGAAAGATCTAAAAGTTGAGGTTTTGGACCAATTCCTATACGAATCCTTACAATATCTTCTACTCCAAATTCAGAAATTATATCTTTCATTCCGTTATGGCCACCACTAGAACCTTTCTTCTTAATTTTCCAACTACCAAGTTTAATATCCACATCATCATAAACTACAATTAATTTATCATAACTCAACTTAAAATAACTACAAAATGCTTTAATACTTTTACCTGAATTATTCATATATTCAACAGGTTTAATCAAACATATCTTTTTATTTTCAATATCACAAAGAGAATACTCAACCTTATCTGAAAAATTCTTCCATTCTGTTCCAATAGTTTTATCTCTTAAATAATCAACAAACATATACCCTACATTATGACGCGTAAACAAATAATTTCCATTAGGATTGCCCAATCCACAAATGCAAAAAGACAAATCCATGAATTAAATTTAAACTATTTCTTCTCTTCTTTCTTTTCTTCCTTTGATTCTTCTTTTTTACCTTTTCCAATAACCTCTGGTTGAGTTTGAGACTGTTGAGTAGCTGAAATACTTTCTTCTTTAGTTGCTATTATACTAACTACAATATTTTCTGGATTTTCTCTTATCTCAAATCTATCTTGCTTTATATCTTTTATCCTAATAGAATCACCTATTCTAAGATTAGAAATATCGATTTGAATTTCATGTGGTATGTCTTTAGGATAACACCTAACAGTTACTTCCCTTATATCATACTCTGCAATGCCACCCTGTGTTTTTACTCCATAAGGTTCACCAATAAACTTAAGTGGGACTTTAATATCAATCTTTTTATCCATTGCTACTCTATTAAAATCAACATGAATAATTTGATCAGTTACAACATGTTTTTGTATATCTTTTACCACAACCATATCTTCCTTATCACCATATTTTAAAGTAATTACAGAATTACCCGCCTTTTTAATTAAACTAATAAACTCTTTTAAACTCACAGATATGTTTACTGGCTTGAAATCTCCACCATAAACAACCGCTGGTACTATACCCTTAGATCTAAGTTCTCTAAGAGTACTTCTTACACCAGCATTTTCTCTTAAAAAAGCATTTAATATAAATTTTTCCATAAAATTCCTCCTAAAATATATTAAACTATATTTTAGCAAATAATCAATCAAAAAGCTCACTTATAGATTGCCTAAGATGGTTTCTTCTTATTGCTTCAGCCAATATATTTGCTACACTTATAACATTTATCTTCCTACTACGAGAAGTATCAACAGGTATAGTATCTGTAAAAACATCTTTCTCTATAGGAGATTTATCTATCTTCTTACAAGCATCTTCAGACAAAACGCCATGTGTTGCAAAAGCAAAGATCTTTGATGCACCTGCATCTTTTATAGCTTTGGCAACTGAAGTAATTGTACCTGCTGTATCTATTATATCATCAAATATCAGACAATTCATACCATTAACATTCCCTATTATATTATAAACCTCAGCCATATTTGCTTTAGGTCTTCTCTTATCAACTATTACAAGTCCTAAATCAAGTCTTTTAGCAAAAGATCTAGCTCTATCCACACTACCTACGTCAGGTGAAACCACAACAGTATTTGATAAACTCATATCTTTAATATATTCAAGAAAAACTGGCCTTGCATACAAATTATCCACAGGAATATCAAAAAAACCTTGAATTTGAGGTGCATGAAGATCTATTGTTATAACCCTATCTGCACCAGCAACCGTAACAAGATTTGCAACAAGTTTTGCACTTATTGGAACCCTTGGTTCTGCCTTTCTATCAGCTCTAGCATATCCGAAATATGGAATTACTGCAATTATTCTTCCAGCACTTGCTCTTTTAAAAGCATCTATCATAACAAGAAGCTCCATTAAATTTTCGTTCACGGGATTACAAGTAGATTGAACAACATAACAATCACTACCTCTTACATTTTCAAGTATATGAACATCTATCTCACCATCAGCAAACCTTCCAACTCTAATTTTACCAAGAGGTATTCCCAAAATCTCAGATATCTTTATGGCA
>JAOAEH010000018.1 GCA_026416895.1 Elusimicrobiales bacterium | reverse complement strand
TCTTGGCTCCATTTTTTTACACCTGGATATATTTCAAAATAACTTTTTATATATTGAGAAGCCATACTCCTATCAATTAAAAGTTCGCTAGCTAAACCAATAGGTGTAAGCCCATATATTATCCCAAAATTAATAGTTTTTGCAATTCTTCTCATTTCTTCTGTTACAGAAAAATAATCAACCCCAAATATAGATGAAGCTGTTCTCCTATGAATATCTTCTCCTTTCTTAAATGCTTCAATAAGATTTTTATCTTTACTTAAATGAGCTATAACTCTTAAATCTATTTGAGAATAGTCGAATGAAACAAATATATATCCATCCTCTGGTAAAAAAGCATTTCTAATTTTTAAACCTTGAAGACTTTTTATAGGAATATTCTGAAGATTAGGTTTATAACTGGTAAGTCTACCCGTTGTGGTTGAAACTTGATCGAAGTGAGTATATATCTTACCATTTTTTACTTCTGAAACTAAAACATCTATAAAAGAGAGTAGTTTAGAATATTCTCTATATGAGACTATCAAAGAAATTAACTGAGGATTATAGGGCATCAAAAATTTTAAGACATCTTCAGATGTTGAATAATTACCAGTTTTTGTCTTAAAAATTTTTTCATGCTCTTTATCAAGCTTTATATTAAGTTTCTTAAATATAAATTCTGAAACCTGTTTAGGTGAATTAAGATTTATTTTTACCTGAGATTTATAACAAAACTCTTTATATATCTCATCTAATTTATCTTTAAACTCTTTTTTAATATTCTCAAGATAGGATAAATCAACTTTAATGCCATTTTTTTCCATCCTATACAAAACTTTTGAAAGCTCAATTTCATTAACATACAAATCATACATTTTATATTCTTTTAGTTTTAAATTAATCTCATCCATTATTTCTTTAAAATAAAATGCAGGATTTGAGGTTTGTACAAAATGTTTTTCTTGAATAATTTTAAAAGGATCCGGTTTTCGAGAAGATCCCCATATAAGATAGTAACCAATCATTACATCATCATAATTAAAAATATCATCAGTCAAAACATTGTGAAATATATCTTTAGCATTATAAAAATACTTTTTAATTTCATTGTTAAACAATAATGATTTTATATTTTCAAGACGAGTTTTATATTTTAAAAAATAAACCTCATTTTCAAATATTGAAATATAATAAGGGTTCATAGCAAGAAAAGTTTTAGAATCTATTTCATCAAACTTTTCTTCCTCTTTTGAAATACCAAGTTCTAAAGCAATGTTTTTAAACTCTAAAAAACTAAGCATTTCAATAGCCTTATTCTTATCAATCTTCACTAACAAATCATCCAAATTATATGGTATATCAATATAATTTTTAAGAGTTACAAGTTCAATATTTTTTTCTATTCTATCTCTGTTTTCTAATATTTTCTTAACATAAAAATCATCACTATTTTGTTGAGAAAAAATATTGTCAACAGAACCATACTTTAATAAAAGCTTTACCGCAGTCTTAGGTCCTATTCCTTCTATACCCTCTATATTATCTGAACTATCTCCGCACAAAACTAGCATATCTTTAATTTGTTTTGGAGAAACGCCATACTTATCTAAAACAAATTTTTCATCAAAATAAACTTGAGATTTACCATCCCACACATAAACATTACCACCAATAAGTTGCATCAGATCTTTATCAGAAGTGGTTATTATAATACTATCAACTAAATTTTTAAATTTTTCAACAGCTGATGCTATTAAATCATCAGCTTCATATCCATCAATTTCCAAATATTTTACACCAATTCTGCCTAATAAATTTTTCGAGATATCTATTTGTTTTGCCAATTCCTCATCAATAGCTTTCCTATTAGCTTTATAATTTTGATAAAATTCTTTCCTTATATTTTTTTTTGAATCATAACATGCGAACAAATAATTACTTTTCTCTTTAATGATTTTAGTTATAAGCCTAATAAATCCATATAAAGCACCTACCTCTAAACCTTTGGATGTTAAAAGCTTTGGAAGAGCATAATAATTTTTATACATAAAAGAAGATACATCAACTATAAATAGATTCATTTGACTTTTAAATAAGACTTTTATATATAAACAATTAAAAAATTACAATTCGTCTAAAGCTTTTTCTATTTCTTCCTTAGGAACTACTCCAACTATTTCTTTTATTACCTTTCCTTCTTTGAAGAATAAGAGGGTTGGGATAGCGGTTATTCTATATTCGGACGCAGATTTTGGATTTTCATCTGTATTAATTTTTACCACTTTAACTTTACCCTCATATTTTGCTGCAATTTCATCTATTATCGGAGCAATCATTCTACATGGACCACACCATGGTGCCCAAAAATCCACTAATACTGGGATTGGGGATTCAATAACTTCTTTTTTAAAATTATCATCTGTAATATTATATGCCATAATATTCTCCTTAAGTTTATAAAATATTTTATAAAAATAAAAGATTTTAAGCAAATAATCTAACCTTGCTTTGAAGCAATATCACCAAGTTCAAACATAGGTAAAAACATAGCAATAACAATAAAACCTATTACAATCCCCATAAAAACCATAACTAATGGTTCAATCATAGAAGTTAATCCTTTAATAGTAGATTCTACTTCTTGATCATAAAAATCAGCTATCTTAAAAAGCATCCCATCCAAATTACCTGTTTCTTCACCAACAGCAATCATTTGAACAACCATTTCAGGAAATATTTCACTTTTTCTTAATGGATCTGATATTTTTCCACCCTCCTTTATTGATTTCATACTTTCCAAAATAGTATCTTCTATTACCTTATTACCACTAGTTTTTGCTACTGTTTCAAGACTTTGAAGTATAGGAACTCCAGACTTAATTAAAGTGGCAAAAGTTCTTGAAAATTTGGCTATAGCAACTTTTTTAAATATTACTCCAAATACAGGAATTTTCAAAAGAAGATTATCAAACTGCCTCCTTCCTTTTGAAGTTGATATATACTTTTTAAAAGCAAAATAACCTATAATAGAGATTGTCACAATTACTATTAAATATTTTTTAAAAATATCTGATATAAATATAACTATTTTGGTTATCAATGGCAATTCTGCTCCAAAACCTTGAAAAATTCCCTTAAATATAGGAATAACATAAACTATTAAAAAAATTGTAATTATAATAGCAATTCCACCCACTATCATTGGATACATCATTGCACTCTTAACTTTTTCTTTTAATGCTTCCGAAGATTCCAAATAGGTAGAAAGTCTATCAAGTATAACATCTAAAATACCACCTAATTCTCCAGCTCTTATCATAGATATATAAAGTTCACTAAAAACTCTAGGATGTTTAGCCATCGCATCAGATATAGAAAGCCCAGATTCTATATCTTTTTTTATAGAAGATATTACTTTTACAAAATTAATATTTTCTGCTTGAGATTCTAAAATAGAAAGACTTTGTATTATAGGAACTCCACTTGAAACTAAAGTAGAAAGTTGCCTCGAAAAAATAACAATATCTTTAGAATTAATTTTTCCTTTTTTAAATTTTTTTTTAATTTCAGTTATTTCAATTACTTGAAGTTTACGTGATCTTAAACTAATTACTGCTTTATCTTTAGAATCAGAGTTAATCTCTCCTTCTACAATCTTTCCAGTTAAAAGATCTTTAGCTTTATATATAAAAAGCATTTTATAGAATTTAACTTCCTAAAGCAGTTTTTTGTAATAATTTCTTGAGGTCTTCAGGATCAGGAGATCTGTTTATTGCTTCTTGATATGTAATCTTTCCTTTCCTGTAAAGCTCAACAAGAGACTGATTCATAGTAATCATTCCAAATTTACCACCTGTTTGAATAATAGTATTTATCTGTTCTATTTTTCTCTCTCTTATTAGATTTCTCACTGCAGATGTTGCAATTAAAACTTCACAAGCAAGAACTCTTCCCTTTCCACTTGCAGCAGATACCAATTGTTGAGCATAGACTGCCTGAAGCACAAAAGAAAGCTGAACTCTTATTTGTTCTTGTTGATGTGGAGGAAATACATCTATTATTCTATTTATAGTTTGAGCAGCATCAGAGGTATGAAGTGTTGCAAATACCAAATGCCCTGTTTCTGCTATGTTTAAAGCAGCACTAATGGTTTCAAGATCTCTCATTTCACCAATAAGTATAACATTAGGATCTTGTCTAAGCACATGTCTTAAGGCTTGTGCAAAAGACTCAGTATCAGCCCCTACTTCTCTTTGATTAACAATACTTTTTTTATGTGTATGCACATATTCTATAGGGTCTTCTATTGTCATTATATGATAATTAGCATTTTCATTCAAATAATCTATCATTGAGGCAAGAGTTGTTGACTTACCTGAACCAGTAGGACCTGTTACAAGAACAAGCCCTTTTTGAAGCTTCATTATATCATAAGTTACTGGTGGAAGACCCAATTCTTCAAAAGTCATAAACTTATTAGGAATAGATCTTATAGCAGCTCCTACAACACCTCTTTGTCTATAAACATTCATCCTTAATCTTCCTAGTCCTTTTATACCAAAAGCAAAGTCAAGTTCGTTAGTTGCTTCAAATTTTTGCCTTTGAGAATCTGTCATTAAAGAAAAAACTAATGTTTGACATGTTTCTGGTGTCAATTTTTCATATGGAGTGGGGACAAGTTCACCATCAATCCTAAGCATTGGTGGAGCACCAACTGTTAAATGTAGATCACTAGCTTTTTTTTCATGCATCAATATGAAAAGATCGCTCATAGTAACCATATTTTCCCTCCAAAAAAATTTTAGTTAAAATTTAATAAAAACATACTAAATAAATAATATAAATTATCTTAACAACTAATCAACATCACTTGCAGTAACTCTCATAACTTCCTCAACAGTAGTAAGGCCTGCCATCATTTTTCTTATTGCAGATTCTCTTAATGTTATCATACCCATTTTCCTTGCAACTTCTTTTATTTTACCAGAAGAAGCTTTTTCTACTATTAACTCTCTAATAGGGTCAGTTATCTCTAGTATTTCATGAATTCCAACCCTTCCTCTATATCCCGTATTTGCACATTTATCACAACCTTTTCCCTTATATAAAATTATTTTACCACCAATACTGTTTTGTTCTATTATCGTTTTAGAAACACCCAAACTTAAAAGAAACTCCGGTTTAATTTCATATTGTTCCCTACAACCTTTGCAAATTGTCCTTACAAGCCTTTGTGCTACTACCATTAACAATGTGGAAGAGATAAGAAATGGCTCTATTCCCATCATAATAATTCTAGTTATAGCTCCAGGAGCATCATTAGTATGTAGAGTTGAAAAAACTAAATGTCCAGTCATCGCTGCATTTATCGCAATTGACATTGTTTCAAAATCCCTTATTTCCCCAACCATTATTATATCTGGATCCTGCCTTAAAAATGATCTAAGTCCTGAAGCAAAAGTCAAACCAACATCTGGATTTACATTAACTTGATTTATTCCTTCAAGGTTATACTCAACAGGATCTTCTATAGTGGATATATTAACATCAGGTGTATTAAGAGTGGAAAGAGCAGAATATAGAGTTGTTGATTTACCTGAACCAGTAGGGCCAGTTATTAAATTAATTCCATGAGGTGCCCTTATACATTTCGAAAATATAGCAAGATTTTCTGGCTCAAAACCAAGATCCTCAAGTCTAAGTTTAAGACCTGAAGAATCTAATATTCTCATGACTACTTTTTCACCATAAACACAAGGAAGCACAGATATTCTAAGATCTATTTCCTTGTTTGAAAATCTTAACTTAATTCTTCCATCTTGAGGAATCCTTTTTTCAGATATATCAAGATCAGCCATTATTTTAAGTCTAGATACTATAGCATTATGAAATTTCTTTGGTATAGAAGGTTGAGGTTGCAAAACTCCATCGATTCTAAATCTAACTCTTGTTTCTTTATACGATGGCTCTATATGAATATCAGATGCATGTGATTTTATTGCAGAAGATATTATAATATTCACCATTTTAATTATAGGAGCCATCTCTTCTTTATTCTCTATATTTACAATTCCTGAATCATCTTTTTTCTCAACAACAGCTAAATCTGCATCTTTCTCCTCAGAACCTGTTTTTTTAAGTATCTCATTTAATGCTTCTTTTGAAGATTCTACTCCATAATATTTATCTATTGCTGCTTGTATATCATTTTCAAGAGCAAAAACAGGCTCAATATTGTATCCTGTCATAAGTTTTAATTCATCTAATACCACAATATTCAATGGATCACCCATAGCTACACTAAGCAAATTATCTTTTTTAGAAAATGCTATTAATAGATAACGTCTTGCAGTGGCTTCTGGAATAAGATTTACTATTTCAGGAGATATATCAACAGTTGAAAGCTCAATAAATTTCATTGAAAACTGTTTACTTAAAAATTCTAAAAGCTGTCTTTCTGTAATAAAACCTTTTTCTATAAGTATTTGTCCTAATTTTAAACCACTTTTCCTTTGAAATTCAAGTGCTTCGTTTAGCTGTTCTTGAGTTATGAGAGAGTTAACAACTAATAACTCACCTAATTTTCTAGAAATATTTATTCTAAAATTGCTCATTAAATATAATTATATATTATTAAAACATATCATCATCATTTTCAATATGTCCCTTTATTTTTTTAGAAACTATATTATAGCTTTCTTCTTCTTTTTTGCTTTTATCTCTACCTGCAAGAAGATTAATTGCATTATTATTTATTCCCCTTATGATTTGTTTTTTTTCTATATCAACTTCAAATAAATAAACTATGGGTTCACCTTTAAATCTTAAAAATCTATATTGCACAACAAAAATATTTTTAGTAAGATATGTAGCATTCCATTCTTCTTTACCTTTTATACCAGATGCAATTGTATTTGAAAGCCACCTTTCAATAGTTCCCTTACCTTCTCCTAAATTATAATTTTTAACTAAATCAACAGCTTCTTTTACGCTTTCATTTATTTTAGATATTGTTACATCTTCAAGATTCTCTTCTTTTTGAGATTGAGATTTATTTTCTTTTATAGTCTCCACCTTTTGAGAATCAGATGATTTAAAACTAACTTGAGAAAAATTATTCGAAACGCTTGAAGTAGTTAAAAAAGAACCATCAGTACCATTTTTCAATATATAAATAAGGGTAAATACAAAAAAAACTCCACTGAAAGTTGTAAATAAAATAAGCTTTGAGATTTTTTTCTTTTCTTTAAAACTTGATTCTTTAATTTGATCATAAAAAGTTTTTTTATCTTCTTCTTTCTTTTCATTGATAATTGCCTTCTTTTCTTCTCGAACTCTTTGTTCTTTTTCTAATTCATTAACCTCAAATTTTTGTGATTCTGATAATTTAAAAGCTTCATCTATCTTAACTGGCTCTTTTTCTAGCTCTAAGTCTTTATTTGTTTGTGAAAAATTCTGATTTTCTATAATAATCTTATTTTTGTCATTATTATTATCCAATTCAACATCTATTTTTTGAATAGGTTCTATATTAGATTTAACTATCTCAAGATTAGTATTAACTGTTTCTAGGTTTATTTCAGCAACTTGAAAAGGTATTGATTTTTCAAGTGGAGAAGAAGACATAAAAAAAGAATGCGTAATCTCTACATTATTAAGAACTTCTGATGTTTCATCAAGTTTGGTAGCTTCAGTTAAACTTATTGGCTCAATCTTTACATACTCATCTTTCAAATCAAAAATATTGTTTTTTTCTTCACCTAAATCTGAATCTTTAATTTCTTTTTTGCTTTCTAATACTACATTTAAAGTATCTCTAAAAACATTTTTTTTATCTTCATCTAAATTTAAACTTTTAAACTCTAAATCAATATTTCTATCCCTATTATGAAAAACTTCATTTTTCACAACTTCTTCTTTTTCCATATTAACATCATTGTCTTTATTAATTTCAAAACTGTCATTCTTCAAAACATTTTCATAAACAGTATTATTTTCAACAATATTAGATTTAAAAGAATCTAAATTTTTTTCAAAAATAAAATTATTTTCAGTCTCAAAACTATCAGAGACCTCATTATAAGAATGAGATTTAATATTTTCATCTTCTATTTTAGATTCTAATTTACTTATAAAATTTTCCGAAATTGTATTTGATTCATTTTTCTTTACAAATGATTCTTTAGCATCTGTTAAATTTAAGTCAATATTTTCTGAAAATTTATTTTTTTCCAAATTTACCTTAAATTTTTCTCTACTATTTTTAATTTCTAATATCTCATTTTCAAGTTTTTTTATTATACTTTCCCTATCTTTTAAAATTTTTTCATATCTATTTATTATCTCAAACGCCTTATTTAATTTTTCATCTAATCTTTTTATACTAGCTTCAAAGCTTTGTAATCTTTCTCCAAAAACACTTTCTTTATTGTCTTTAAACTTTTTTTCATCTTTAAAATTTTTTCCTTCATTTTCAATAATCTCTTCTAAATCTAAACTGTAATCTCTAGTTTCAAGATCCTCCTTAAATTCACTTAAATCAGTATCCTGAGAATCGAAATTGAAATCATCACTATAAAAATCTTTAACTATTACTTGCTTACCGTTATATTCTAAATAAGGACCAAATTCTAATAGTTCTTTTGCAAAATACCAACTGGAAGGTTTATTAGCTGAAAGCTCAGCTGGACATACAAGTAAGTCGTTTGAAATCAAATTTTTCTCAAAAATCTCTTTAATGGTAAAAGGGCCTTGAATAGAATTATTTACAAAAACCAAGTATTTCATATCATCTAAATTTTATAAGATAAGTACTACAAAAATATAAAAAAAATATTACAAATTAAGATAAAAAAAATGAAATAGATTTTTCTAATCTCACTAAAACTCTTCTTTTACCAATATATTCAAGCATTTTGAAAAGAGTTGGACCATGAGATCTTCCACTTACGGCTACTCTAACTGGATGAAATACCTCTGATGTTTTATAACCTTTTTCTTTACAAAATTGTCTTGTCGCATTTTCAATATTTACCTCAGTAAATATTTCAATTTTTTCATAAACTTCTTTTATTTCACTAAGAATATTTCTAACGCCAGGTTTTTTAAGAACCTTTTCAACAGATATTTCATCATATGTTATCTCATCAGTAAAGAAAAAATCAATAAGTTTAGGTATATCACTTAGTAATTTATATTTTTCTTGTTCTATCGCAACTATATCTGCCACATTTGATGAAGCTTTAGATAAATCTATTCCTGCCTCTTTTAGAAAAGGAAGAGATGCTTCATATAACTCATCTTTTGTCATTTTTCTTATATATTCTCCGTTCATCCAAGTTAATTTCACAGGATCAAATATAGCAGGATTTTTCTGACAACCCTCTAAATCAAATTTTTCTTCAAGTTCACCTTTTTCAAATATCTGTTGACTATCTTTAGTTGACCAACCCAATAACGCAAGATAATTTTTCATTGTATGAGGGAGATAACCTAACTTTCTATATTCTGAAATACTTGTTGCACCATGTCTTTTAGAAAGCCTAGTTCCATCTGGACCAAGTATCATAGAAAGATGAGCAAAATTTGGTAATTCCCAACCAAAAGCTTTATAAATGTTTATCTGAAGAGGAGTGTTAGATATATGATCGTCTCCTCTAATTACATGAGTTATGTCCATCAAATGATCATCAACAACACAAGCAAAATTATAAGTTGGATATCCACTTGCTTTTATCATTATAAAATCGTAAAGTAACTTATTTTCAAACTTAAGCTCTCCATGAATCAAATCATTCCAAGAAGTTATACCATCATCTGGCATTTTAAACCTTATTACAGGTTTTCTTCCTTCTAACTCAAAATTTTTAATCTGTTGTTGAGTTAAATGTCTACATCTTCCGTCATATTTAGGTGGTCTTTTCTCAAGGTGAGCTTTTAATCTCATTTCTTCAAGTTCTTTAGGAGTACAATAACAATAATATGCCATACCTTTTTTAAGAAGCTCTTCAGCATATTTTTTATATATGCCCAATGCCTCTCTTTTACTTTGAATATAAGGACCAAAATCTCCTATTTCTCTCTCCTCATCTATAGCTCCTTCATCCCAACTAAGTCCAAGCCACTTTAAACTTTCAAATATAGAATGCATAGACTCTTTAGTACTCCTTAGTTCATCAGTATCTTCAATTCTAAGAATAAAAACTCCATTATATTTTTTAGCAAATAAATAATTAAACAAAGCTGTTCTAGCTCCACCAATATGAAGATATCCAGTTGGTGAAGGAGCAAATCGAACTCTTATCTTTTTTTCAGACATAAAAACTCCTTTTTCAAAATTACAAATAAATATTATATAAATTTAATATTTTTTACATCTACGAAAAAGCTCTATTGCATGCGCTTTAGCAGTATTTGGAGAATATTCTGAACCAAACATTCTTGCTATCTCTTCAATTCTTTTAACATCTTCAATAAGAAATGATACCATTACCTTAGTTTTACCAGCTATAATATCTTTAATAACCTTTATATGATTATCACCAAAAACTGCAATTTGAGGCATATGTGTTATGCAAATAATTTGTGTTTTTTTTGAAACTTCTTTCATTACTTTGCCAATTTTAAAAGCAGTATTACCACCTATTCCCGTATCTATTTCATCAAGTATCATTACAGATTGCTCAACAATGTTGCTTAACACACTTTTCAAAGAAATTATTATTCTAGACAACTCTCCACCGCTTGCAATATCTTTTATAGGCTTTAGAGGATAATCTGGGTTTGCACTAAATAAAAATTCTACATAGTTTTTGCCCTTTACATTAAATTCATCAGATTCCTCAACAATTATATCAAATCTTGAATTTTTAAGATCAAGTTCTTTAAGAATATCTAAAACATCTTTTGAAAATCCAGCGGCGGCTTGTCTTCTCTTTTTTGAAATGCATTCTGCCATTTTTTCCATTTCTATTTCAATTTTTCTAATTTCTTTTTTGAGTAGTTCAATATTTAAGTCAAGATTATTTAAATTCTCTAGCTCTTTTTTAAATAAGTCTAATTTTGATAATAAACCTTTTACATCAACTACATTATATTTTTTCTTTAATTTTTTTATTAATTCATCTCTTGCTATAAGACTATCTATATTCTCATCCACACTATAATAATTAATTTTTTCTGTAATATTTTCATTCAATATCTTTATTTCATTTGCTAAAAACTCAATTTTTAAATATAACTCATAAAAATCTTCATACTCTCTTAAGTCTTCTACTTTTTTTAAGCATTTAGCTATTAAATCAGAAACTCCATTTTCATTACTAATTATTGAAGAGATATATGAAAGTTTTTCAAATATCTTAATTCTATTCTTATAAGATAAAATTTTATTTTCAATTTCCAAATCTTCTCCATCTTTAAGAGAAGCATTCTCTAATTCAGAAATTTGATAATTTCTAATTTCAATTAACTTTTTTCTTTCCTCTTCACTCATTTCCAACATAGAAAGTTTTAATAAAAGATTTTCTCTTTCTCTAAAAAACTTAGAATATTCGACTACATCTTTTTCTATATCACAATACTTATCAAGTATAGAAATCTGATAATCATTTCTAAAAATAGATAAGTTCTCAAATTGTGAATGAAAATCTATAAGATTATCTCTTAAATCTTCTATTTCGGAAAAAGGAACTTGCTTAGAATTTATAAAATATTTTGATTTGAAATTCTTGTCATATATCCTTTCAATAATAATATCTTTTCCATTTATTTTAAAAACAGCCTTAACATGAACATTATCCTTCAAATCTTTAAAAGTCAATCTAGAGCCAAATAAAAATGATATTGACTCAACTATAATGGACTTACCTGCTCCTGTTTCTCCGCTAATTATGTTTAAACCCTTTGTAAAATTAACCTCAAGATTATCTATAATTGCAAAGTTTTTTATATAAATTTTCTCAAGCATTTTCAAAAATCAAAAACTATCTCTTTCTCCCCAACTTAATTTTTTCCTAAGGATATCAAAATAACTATAGTCTTTAGAAACAATGGTTTTAAAAGTTTTTTTATATACAGAAACTAATAATTCTTCACCAAATTGTATATTTTTTTGACCGTCAATTAAAATAAATATTTTACTTTTATCTCCCTTTTTATTCCTAACCTTTATTTTAAGCAAAGAAGTTTCTGGTAAAACCAAACTTCTATGAGTAAGTGTATGAGAGGAAATAGGTGTCAATAATATAACCTTTGAATTAGGATGAACTATTGGCCCCATAGCACTAAGATTATAAGCTGTAGACCCTGTCGGGGTAGATATAATAACACCATCAGAAAAATAACTACTTATAAATTCCTTAGAGTAAAAAACATCACAATAAAACATTCTGAAAGAAGAAGACTTAATAACACAATCATTTAAAGCAATAAATTTATCTTTTCCATTTTTTATTTCTAAAACTGTTCTATTAACTACTTTATATTTACCTTTAATATAACTTTTAATAAAATCTTTCAATTCAGAAACCTCAACACTACTTAAAAAACCCAATCCCCCAGCTTTAACTGCAATAAGTGGAATTTCTTTTTCTACAAGAAAATGAGAAGCCCAAAGAACTGTACCATCACCTCCAATAGATATAGCAAAGTCTGATTTTATATCGCCACAAAATTTTTTAATCACACATATCTTTTCAAAAGAAATAAAATTTTCACAAAGAATCTTTTCCAAAAACCTAAGTATTTTTATATTTTGAACATTTGATGAATTATAAAAAATGGTGCATTTCATAAATAAATTTTACTAAATTAAAAACAACGATCATTAAAACAAAAAGTTAGAGCTGAATATACGTTAAAATATCCATACTTATCTCTAAAAATAGCTTTAAAACCATCACCTTCTTCTCCTCCAAATATACAATAATAATTACTGTTTTTACCTTCACAAAGCCAAAGAGGAAGATAGATTTTTTTAACATCAAAAAAAGCTTTTAGTCTATCAATGTTTTTTTCTCTAAAAGATGAATAAGAACTTATTAGTATATAATCAACTCTATTTCTCCTTGAGGCATAAATCATATTAATAATTTTATCTGCTTCAACGATAGGATCTATCAAATAATAATTAAAATTCCTTTCAATAAACCAAACCCTCTTTTTACCAACTTCTATATACAAATCATCTTTAACTGAATCCCTCCATAAAAAAGAAATAAAGAGAAAAAGTACAAAAACAGAAAAAAATACTCTTGAAAAAACTTTTGAAAAATCTATTATAGGCAAATGTAAAATAACTAAAATAAAAATAAAAATTAAAATAGCATTTATGTCTGAGTTTGGAGAAAAATATAAGATGGAGTATTTAAAGGAAGAAAAGAAATAAACAAGTTTTATAAAAGTTTTAACCAAGTACTCCAAAAAACCTATTGAAAAGCTTGCTAACATAAAATACAAAACTAAATTTAACATTGAAGCTGTTATAATTATAGATGAGAATGGAATAAAAAAAATATTCGAAACAAAAGAAACCACTGAAAACTTATAAAAATGAGTATATATATAGATAGAAAGAGCAAGTTGAGAAAAAATTGTCATAAGAAAGATAAAAATAATACCCTTAAAAATTTTATTAGATTTTTCTTTGATAAATATACTAAATTTGCTATCTGAAGGAAATATTTTTAAAATCTTAAAATCATAATTGAATAAAAAACCCCAATTCATAAAACCTACTATAATCCCATAAACAGCCAAAAAAGACATAACAAACGATGGATCATATATCAATAAAGGATTTGTCAATAAAGAAAAAACAAATACAATAGACAAAATCTGAAATGAATCTATATTTCTATTCATAAAGTAAAATAAAATTCCAAAAAATATCATTAAATAAGCCCTAGTAATTGGAGGTTCAAAACCTATCAAAGCAACATATAATAATCCAAAAAACAAAGAAATTAAAAAAACAGTTTTTCTACCAATTCCAAAAAATCTACATAAAATTCCAACAACACCCATAAAGTAAGATATATTACTTCCAGATGCAACCATTAAATGCATAATACCACAATTATTTATTGCATCTTTTAACTCTTTAGAAAGATTTTGTTTGTTACCCAAAACAAGTCCCATAATAATTGCTTTAACATCTTTATCAATAAAATTATCTTCAATAAAGTTTATAAATCCTCCTCTAATTTTATTAATCATTTCGAAAAAAAATGTTGATTCATATTTAACTACTTCTTTTAGTTCTATTTGCCAAAAAATATTTTTCATATTCATATATTTTTTCCAACTGAAATTACCAAAATATTCTTTAGAACTTATTTCCTCAATATCACCCCTTATACACAGCTGAGTATATAAAGGAAAATTAAAATCTTTATCCGATTTAACAAGAAAAGTTTGTTCCCCTTCTAAATAAAAATAATATGAGTCATAACTTTTAAAATGATAACTTTTAACTAAACCACAGATTAGTTTATCATCTTTATAATCAACATTTTTTTTAAAAATAATGAGTGGAGTTATTAGATATATAAAAATAATCAGTAAAATTGAAAATATTACAACAGGCCTAAAATAATAAGAAAACTTCATTAATATTATAATTAATCTTTATCAAACAAAGTTCTCTTTTTTATAGCATGAGATAAGGTAAAACTGTCAAGATAATCTATGTCTGCGCCTAAAGGAACCCCATAAGCAATTTGAGAAATCTTAACATTAATTTCTGAAAGTGCTTTTTTAACATATAGAGAAGTTATCTGACCTTCGGTAGTAGCATCAAGTGCTATAATTACTTCTTCAATTGAATCATTTGCAACAATTTTTTTCAATTTATCAATTTTTAGACTAAAATCATCATTATTTGAAACAGGAACTAAATTACCACCTAAAATAAAGTATCTACCATTATAAGATTTAGTTTTTTCTATTGAAATCAAATCAAATGGCGTTTCAACTAAACATATCTTTTTTTCTCTTTTCTCATCCCTACATATCTCACACACATCGTCCAAAGTATAATTATTACACTTATTACATGATTTTATATTTTTTCTTATTTCAACTATAGAAGATAATAATTCATCTATTTCTTTATCAGAAGCTTTTAAAATGTGAATAGCAAATCTTTCTGCTTGCTTTGGTCCCACTGAAGGAAATTTTCTTAGATTATCAATTAGTCTTTGAAGGATTTTCATTTTCTATAACTCTAACTATACTATCACCAAAAACCTTTTTTACTCTTTCATATTCAGGAAAATATATTTCATTTGTTTGAGATATTTCCTTTTTAACAAATTCTACATCATTTTTTCTCTCATTATTATATTCAATTACTACCTCTAAACCATTGTTAGATATAATTTTAGAAATAACATTCAAATTATTTAAAAGAATTTCCTTTTCAACCTCTGTAGAAGGAAATAAAGTTACTTTATTTCCATCAAATTTAATTTTAGAAGATATTAAAGTATTATAAACAAAATAATTCTCATTTACAAAATAATTAAGAATATTTTGCCAAGCTTGTTGATTAGAAACTTTAACATTTGTATCTTCTTTCGATAAATTCTGTTTCTCACCTAAATATTCTCCTACGATATCAGGTTGAGTATTATTTTCAATTTTTTTAATAATCTCCTCTATATCAAAGGTATCTATAAGTGTATAGATAAACATCTCAGCTAACATATTTTGATTATCAGAATATTTTATTTCTTCAATAATTTTATTGATCTTTCTTGAAAGTTTAGGAAAAATAAAAATGTTTCCCATTTCACAATCAATCTTATACTCCTCATCATTAAATAAACCATTAACAACTAAAAAAGCCTTTGAAAAATAATCTCTCACCTCTTTTAAAACATTTATCACATCATAACCTTGAGATTTTATTTCATTAAAAATAAAGTGGACATCACTAATATTTCTTTTAACTATTGCTAATGAAAGTTTTTTTATCAATTCATTTGTTGGATAACCAAGGATTTCTCTTGTTTTGTCTAGACTAATATATCCATTTGAAAAAGCAGAAACTTTTTCAAGTAGAACTATTGCGTCTCTAAATGCTCCTTGTGCTGAATAGGCTATTTGAAACAAAGCTGAACTTTCAAATCTTATATTCTCAGCATCGCATATTTTTTCAAGCTGTCTTACAATTGTTTCATCAGATAAAGGTTTAAATCTAAAATTTTGACATCTTGAAATTATAGTTAATGGAACTTTATTAATTTCTGTTGTAGCAAGTATAAAAACAACATGTGAAGGTGGTTCTTCTATAGTTTTCAAAAGAGCATTAAAAGCACTTGTAGACAACATATGAACTTCATCAAGAATATATATCTTATATCTATCACGAGCTGGAGAAAGCTGTACACTATCTATTATCACATCTCTAATATTTTGAACCTGTGTATGGCTTGCTGCATCTATTTCAACTACATCTATAGATGAGGAATTTGAAATTTCAACACATGAAACACATCTACTACAAGGGTCTATTTGGTTTAGATTATGACAATTTAGAACCTTGGCTAAAACTCGCGCAGTTGAAGTTTTACCACAACCTCTAGGACCATAAAATAAATATGAATGTGCAATTTTTTTATGTTTTATTGCATTTGAAAGAGTTATAACAATCTCTTCTTGCCCAATTATTTCTTTAAAACTTTTAGGTCTATACTTTAAATAAAGAGATTCCATAAAAAATTCTAAAACTAAAACTTATTTTTACTAATCTATCTTTATATTATACACCAATCATGCAAAAACAATAAAAACTAAAAATAATAACCATTTTAAAAAAATTACCACTTTCCAAAAAAACAGAAATAATACTTTATGAATAAATTATTTTTAATTAATACAACATAAAAGTTTCCTTTAGCTATATCCATCTTTATTTATCATACAACATACCCTTGCTTTTAAAATAACCAACTTCATTAACCCTTTTAAAAATACAAAAGATAAATAAAGTATATTATAACTATAATTTAGTTTATTTAGCTAATTTTAAACATTCATTGAGATTTTTGGCATCAGTATTTAACCATTCTAAATATCTTTTCTCCTCTCTATTTCTCCATGCACCCTTATGATATGCATAAGCAACAATAAGTGGCATAGCGATAGTTGCTTCAGAATAAACCATTTGCTCCCAACTCATATCCACCTTACCCCAACTTGAAGCTTCTTTTAAAGTAGAACCACTCAAACCACCATCTCTTACATCAGCAACTGTTATTTGAATAGCATATTTATGCATCGGCAAATTATAACCCAATATATCACACGCAACTACTACATCTTGAGTAAAGTTCTTTGGAACTCCTCCTCCTATCATAAATATCCCAGTTTCCTTTGCTTTAATCTTTAACTTGGTAAGCTCAAGAAAATCCTTTGCACTATCAATAGAAACATGTTTTTGAGGATTTTCCCATTGATGTTTTACAAGTCCAAAGCCTGCTGAGCAATCAGAAAAAGCAGGGACAAATATTGGAACTTTTTTTTCATAAGCAGCTAAAACTACTGATTCTTTATTTTTTGCATTTTTCTTTAAATATTTTCCCATCTCTTCTATAAACTCTCTTGAAGAATAAGGTCTTGGTTCTAGGCTATTTGCAATCTCATAAATTGTTTCATCACAAATTCTCAACTCATCCTCATCTATAAATGTATCATAAATTCTATCTATATGTAATTCCCTAAGCTCATTATCATCAATATTGTGCCACCATCCTCTATAATGTTTGAAACCTAAAGCTTCAAAAAAATCTTGATCTACAATTATAGCCCCTGTAGATACTATTGCATCAACCATATTATTGATTACCATATCATAAACTACTTTTTTTAAACCTGCAGAAAACAATGAACCAGCAAGTGTCAAAATTATACTACATTTTTTATCTCTAAGCATCATATCATAAATCTTTGCTGCTCGAGCAAGCTCACGCGATGAAAAAGACATATTACCCATATCATCAATCATACCAACCACATTATACTTTTTAATATCGATATGTTTTATAATTTCTTTAAGATAATCCTTCTTCTTCATAAAACCTCCAAAATCTATTTTATAAAATTTTAAAAATTTTAAAAAAAATATAACTATTCTTCAATTAAATCTATATTATCCTTCAAATGATTAAAAATAAAAATTATTTTTTCTTATTTTGACATGCTTTACTAACACTATTTATACAACTTTTTATACATGCATTTTCTGCTATTTTTTTACAAGAAGAATTAGATAAACTGCAGGCCTTTTGTAAGTTTAACTCAGAAATACCGATTCGTTGGGCACAAGAAGATATTTTTTCTCCATCTTTGCAAAATATTTGATAATTTGGAACTCTATAACGTGACAATTCATACATATTTACATCACACAATTTACTTTTACAATTATAAGAAATATCATTACACCAGCTTAAATTAAATCCTGGAGGAAGATTTGAAGATGAATTATTCTGATTATTAGCAGGCTGAGTTGGTTGTGTGTTGTTTTGTGGCTGCTGATTATTTTGAGTTTGTGAATTATTTTGGTTATTACTAGGTTGTTGACTCGCTGGAGTTTGTACCTGAGAAAATGCATCCAAAAGTGGCTTCAACTCGTTTCGCAAACTATTTAACTGTGTAATATTCGCACCTAAAGAAATTTTAAAACCTTCAATCCCATCTAATACTGAAGTTACAATTAAACTTTTTGATATTTCGATATCATCCTCCAAATTTTTTACTCTCACAAAAGGAACAATAAAATTTTCCGCTTTAGGCAATTCAATAAAATTCAAAGGAAATTCTCCTTTACTAAATTTATTTGATGGTTTAACATTATTAAAAAATTCATTTTCTTTATTTTTTTCGTTTCTATCATCAACTTCCAATGAGTTCCAAATTTTTTCTTTA
>JAOAEH010000005.1 GCA_026416895.1 Elusimicrobiales bacterium | reverse complement strand
AACCAACATAAAATTAGTAGTAGAAATATGCATCACAAAATCTCTCACCCCTGAAAAACTCCCCAAAAGATCTGCTCTACATATAGCATAAGTTGAACTATAAACAGACATCGAACAATTTATATCTTTAAAGCCAGGTTTTGATAGTTTTGCAGTTGAATGAGGATAAAAGCCACTTCCTTTTATACTTATATCTACTACTAAATCATTAAATGAATAATCTGGTGAAATTAAATAAACAGATGGAGTTGCATTATTAATCATAAAAGCATTTAAAAGATTCTGTGCTTTACCATCCCCATTTATAATCTCAACATCCCTTAGCCCAGAAAAAGCTCCAAGAACATTTAAATTACAAGTTGCAGTATTTGGATTTAAAACAACAACATTTGAACATAATATCTCAGAATATCCTGTTTTCTTTAATCTTACTATCATTGGTGATATAAATCCTGTTCCGGATATTGTCATATTTACCGAAGAATTCGAATTAAAAGCTGACACAGGATTAATTGATGAAACAGTAAAACCAGTTATAGTAAAATAATTTGATAATATCGAAGAACTTCCATCTACATTAATAACCTCAACTGACCACTGCCCCGTAGTAGCACCAGAAAGAGGAAGAGTGCAATTAATCTGATTTAAATTTACAACATTTACATTGTTACACAAAATATCACTATAACCTTGCCTTTTTAATTTAACAATAGCATCGTTTAGAAAACCTTTTCCCCATAAAACTAAAGGAAGATTGCCTGAATTTTCACCAGAAGAGGGAGTTGTAGATGATATAGAAATAACCAGATTATCTAAAGCAGCATAAGCATCAATTATCCCAACTCCACATATAGATGTATTACAATTAGAATACATTGAAAACTGTCTTGCTGTTTTTCGAAGATTATAGAGAATTTGTTGTCTGGTAAGAGAAGGTTTAAAAGACAACATAAGAGATATAATTCCAGAAACATTAGGAGCCGCCATACTAGTTCCTAACATCCCTGTAAAAATATCATTCCCTGGTGAAGTATATCCTCCATTAGAAATAGAATATATAGGTTCCCAATAACTCCCACCTGGAGCGGATATAAATACTAGACTACCATAATTTGAATATGAAGCTCTATTACCATTCTTATCTAATGCAGAAACAGCAATAACATTTGAACAATTAGCTGGAAAAAAATTTGAAACATCTTCTCCCCTATTTCCTGCAGCAACAACTACAACTGCTCCTTGATTTACACAAAAGTCGATAGCTTCTTGAAGATAAGTTGGGCACGACCCAACACCACCTAAACTCATATTAATTATTTTGGCAGAATTTTGATTATTGGGAATTCCATCTACACTCCCACCACATGCCCATTTAACACCATCCGCTATATCACTAACATAACCCCCACCTTTACCAAGAACTCTTACTGGCAAAACTTTACCATACCAATTAATACCAGCTCCCATATTTGAATTATTAGTATCTTCAAAAATAATACCCGTTACAAAAAGACCATGCCAAGAACTATTTATTTGACTATTACAGTTTGGAGCACAGTTTGGATCATAACACAAATTATTAGGACTATTATTGTTTCTTTCACTAACACTACACCAATCACCAGGATCTTGAGGATTATTATCTCTACCATCACCATCATTTGCTATCGAAGAAAAGGAAATCATATCATAACCAGCTAAAAATTTTGAAGATGATAAATCAGAATGATTTAAAATACCCGTATCTAAAATTGCAACTATCGAAGATGATGAACCTTTTGTTATATCCCATGCCAAGCCTAGATTTATTGCGGAAGGATATTGAGATGAAGAACCAAAGTGCCACTGATTAGAATAAAACGGATCATTAGGCACAAATGCTGGTCTTGCTACTTTAAGAGGCTCAATGTAGTCGAACTCTATTTCTTTTGATAATCTTTCTATAATATAGTTTAACTCGTTAATATTTTTAAAATTATCTAACTGTATTATAAAAACATCATCATCTTTTTGTAAATCAACAGATAACTTAGTTACATTTTGTAAGGATAATGTTTTTATCTTTTTTGAAAAATTCGAAAAGCTAGTTTTTCTTTTAAGTTTTACAATTATCTTATCAGTAACTATTTCCTGTTCACAAAAAACATAACTATAAATTCCAATAAATAATAAAGACAAAAATATTTTCAACATCAAAATGAAATTAAAGTAATCCTTTTCTTAATGATATATAACCTATTAAACGATATATAAGCTTAGCTGAATTGAATTCTGTTATATTAGAACCCTTTATAGGACTTACCTCTACTATATCAAATCCAACAATATTTTTATTCATACATACAGCCTTAAATATTTTTAACGCATCATACCAACTAAATCCCCCTGGTTGTGGAGTTCCAGTAGCAGGCATAACTGATGGATCAAATCCATCAACATCTATAGTAAGATATACATTATTCGAAAGTTCTTCAACTACATCTTCTATAAGCTTATCAACATCAAGACATTCATGCATAAGAAATGTTTTCACATTTCCAGTATTAATTAAATGCTTTTCTTCTGTAGCCACACTCCTTATTCCTATCTGAACTATCTTTGATCTTAAAGATGCTGGATATAAAGCAGAAGCATGACTATGAGGATTACCTTCATACTCATCTCTTAAATCTGCATGAGCATCAAAATGAAGTATTGAAAGATTTTCATATTTTTTCTCAAAAGATGGAACTAAGCCTTGAGTTATACTATGTTCACCACCTATAAAAATAGGAATTCCCCTGTATATAGAAATCAAATCATCTACAAATCTACCAATTTCTCTAAAAAAAACTTTTTCAGATTTTATATGATTAAAATAATCAGCAGTAAATATGCCTACTTTATATATATCTTTTTTTATCTCCTCATCCCATAATTCTAGCTGATAAGAAGATTTAAGTATACTTTTAGGTCCATTCTTTGTACCCTTACCATATGAGGTTGTATGCTCGTAAGGGATCGGAACTATAATGAAAGAAGCTTTTTGAGGATCTATAACTTCATCTATGAGAAATTGAAGTCGATTTGGAATAAGTTTCATTTAAAAAACAAAAACAGCTGCAGCAACAACTGTCGTCCACATACCACTAACCCCAATTGCAGATTGAGTTATATTCGTAGTTTTAACTATCTTTCCACTCATTTTCCATATCTCTTCTTTTTGATCCCAAGTAGTATCCTGTCCGAATTCTATCCCCTGAATTGTTGCCAACATCAAAGCAGCAAGGTCCTCAGCATATTCACCTGTTTGTTCATCTGTCTCCCCAAATGTATGGTGTTCAGAAATATAACCATATTGATTCCTGTCTTTAGGAATAGCCATACCAATAGAAGCAGCAATTAATCTATGATTTTCATTAACAGAGTTTCTACTCATCACACAATGAACTATTTGCCCACTTTTAAGTTTTGCAAGCCCTTTTTGCCTTGAAATCAATTTGCAATTTGGTGGAAGTATGCTTGACACATGCACAAGATTGAACCTTGCAATCTGTGCATCCCTTAATGCTTCTTCGAAACTTGCTAATTTTTCTTTATGTCTTCCTATCCCTTTTGTTAAAAAAACTTCTTTTGCTATTAGTGTCATAGTAATAAAATTATATAAAAAATTTATGTTAAGTCAATATTTTTAATTTAAAATCTTATAAAAATTTATAATTCATATTGACAAGAGATCAAAATGTATCAAGATTATCAAATTCAGTTTTTTCTCTTTTTATAAAAAACTCAGGGTATATCTTTTTATAACTAAAAATACCATGATCCCATCCAAAAACACCTTTAGTAATATTTTCTATTTCTTGTTGTCCTACCATCAGTTCTTTTGCAATATTCATAACTTCATCAAACAAAGGTATCATAATATCAGAAAAAATTTCCTGAGGAGTTACTGTCCTAAGACCAAGATATTGAATAATAGAAGGAAGTAATGGATTTTCTCCAACAATTTCTCCATCTTCATAAAGATAAACACCACATCCAGTTTTTTTACCTAACTGTCCATATTGAAATAGTTTATGTTCTATCTCATGTGGTCTTAAATAATTTTTTCCAGTTAGATCCGTAAGAGTTATTGCTATATTATAATCCAAATCTATAGATCTTAAATCAAGCAGTTCAAAAGGGCCAAATTTAGCATTAGTAAAACTCTTAATCGAAGAATCAATAAAAGAAGGAAAGCCTTTACCTTTGTAAAGAGCATCAAAAGCAGAATTTATATAAACTCTAAAAAAACGTTCAATCAAACCACCAGGAATATCATTTAAAACAACATTTTTAATAGACAAACTATCACAAAATTTAATAAAACTTTCAACAACATTAAGATCTGTATAATCTGTTTTAACAATTTCGATGACAGAATTTGTAAAAATATCAGGAAACTTAACACCTATTGTTCTTTCTGGAGGAAGATGTGGAATTCTTTCGAAATTATTTAAAAGAGTACTAGTAGAACTTATCGCCATAATACAATTTGAATCAACTTCTTTAAGTATCTTAGAAAAATAAAGAAACCGTTCTTCAAAAGTCTTGAAAGAAAGATCTATTACTAAATCAGCTCCCCTAAACTTTGAATAATCTTGAATAACTTCAATATTTGACAAAAGTTCACTTTTATTCGCTTTTTCAAGCCTCCACTTTATTTTTGCAAAAAGAATTGTAAGACTTTCTTTAAAACTATCATAAACTCTAACCTGAAAACCATTTTCAACAAATAAAAAAGCCACATCAGCACTTTTTCTATTTGCTCCAATTATACCTATTCCTTCTATTGCCATATATCAATACTTATCTACATTTATTATACCACTTCTGTTAAAAACTATTTTATATCTCTCATATATTTTATCCTTTTTATCGTAAAAATATCTCACAATAATATTAATAACATAATTTTTGAAAAGTTTTTCTTCTTTAAAGTTGTTCCCATAATAAGTCGGATAATTTATTACTTCATCATCTGCATGTTTAATAAAATCATATATAGAAAATCTCATTATATCAACTAAATTACGACGCCTTTTATGATAGGAAATAATTTTTTTTGGTTCTAATTTTACCACTTTTTTATACTTTAAAACAGTTTCGTTTAATACATCTTCATATATAAACAAATAATTTCTTTTTCTTTCTTTTATTATATCTTCATCTATTGAATTTATATTAGATATAAAAAAACTTTCCTTTATATATCCTATCGAAAAATTATGAGTCGGTTCCTTTATCTTTATTTTTCTATCATAAATAAAACCACCTGTTTTTTTAATAAACAAAATTTTAACAAATTCTTTAATTCTATCTTTAAAAACATAACTTATAACTGCTGTTACTATAAATATAGCACTCGTTATTGAATATTTTATTTGAGCATATATCATAACAATTATAGCAAAAAGCATAGCTACTGCACTTCCAATACTTGAAGCTATGTGGAGATAAAGATTAAAAGCAGGTTCACAGTTTAAAAATAAACAACTTGAAATAAATTTTTTTAAAAGTCCCCTATAGTGAAGAAAATATTCTTTCTGATTTTCTTCATTTGGATAAATATATCCTTGAGTTTTTCGATAATTATATATATCATCTGCAAGTTTATAAAGTCTAACTTTAAATGGATCTATCTTATCTTTATTTTCTTCAAACACCTTGTTTATAACCTCAAGCATTAAAAGCGTAACATACTCATCAACACTTCTAAATGTCTGTTTTATTTCACTTGGCACACTAAAAGAACAGATTTTTTTAAACATAAACAAAAAAGATTCAAAAAACAAAGACTTTATCAACTCCAACTCAGAAATAATTCTGTTTATA
>JAOAEH010000068.1 GCA_026416895.1 Elusimicrobiales bacterium | reverse complement strand
TTTTGCGACTCTGATATATAAAAATCAACCTTATTCACCTAAACCTACTCTAAATTATATGGATTATCGTCCTCTTGAGGGTTTTGTTTTTGCAGTAACCCCATTTAATTTTACATCTATAGCAGGAAATCTTCCAAGTTCTCCAGCTATAATGGGAAATGTTGTTATATGGAAACCTGCCTCAACAGCAGTGTATTCTGCTTATTATATAATGAAATTATGGCAGGAGGCAGGACTTCCAGCAGGAGTTATAAATATGCTTCCTGGAAGCGGTGGGGATGTTGGCAATCCAGTACTTAACAGTGAGTATTTTGCAGGCTTACACTTTACAGGCTCAACTGCTGTGTTTAACAGTATGTGGTCAGTTGCTGCTAAAAATTTAGGTAAATATAAAGGATATCCAAGAATAGTAGGGGAAACTGGCGGTAAAGATTTTGTCTTTGCTCATGCTTCTTGTGATAGAAGAGTTTTAATGACAGCTCTAATTAGAGGTGCATTTGAATATCAAGGGCAAAAATGTTCAGCTGCATCTAGAGCATACATACCAAAAAGTGTTTGGAGTGAAATTAAAGATGAATTTATATCTGAAGTTAAATCAATTAAAATGGGTAGTGTTGAAGATTTTTCAAATTTTATGAATGCTGTAATAGATAAAGCAGCGTTTGAGAGTATAAAAGGTTATATAGAATATGCTAAAAAATCTTCAGATTCAAAAATAATAGTTGGAGGAAATTGTGATGATTCAGTTGGTTATTTCATAGAGCCTACTGTTATACTTACTGATAATCCTAAATTTAAAACAATGGTAGAGGAAATATTTGGACCTGTTCTTACTGTATATGTATATGATGACAATAAATTTGAAGAAACTTTAAAACTTTGTGATGAGACATCACCTTATGGTTTAACTGGTTCTATAATTGCTCAAGATAGAGTTGCTATATCAAAAGCTACTGAGTTACTTGTAAATGCTGCTGGTAATTTTTACATAAATGATAAACCTACTGGAGCTGTTGTAAATCAACAACCATTTGGTGGAGCTAGGGCAAGTGGAACGAATGACAAAGCTGGTTCATGGCTTAATCTCATAAGATGGACAAGCCCACGAGCTATAAAAGAAAATTTTGTTCCTCCAACTGATTGGAGATATCCATTTATGCTTGAACCTTAACTTTAAATGGATGAAAAATTAAAATTAAATGTAGTTGAGTTTTTAAAAAGCCTTACAAGAGTTATTGTACAATCTAATCTTTATTCTGAAGATCACCCGCAGGTCAAAAAATCTGCGAGTGAGTTTATATCGTATTTCAGATTACTTTGTGAAATTTTAGAAGCTGATAAGATAAAACTTTCATTTGTTCAAAATAAGTTAATGATTAATGGTATAGTGATACTTTCAAATGAACGAGTACCTTTTTACTTGATTAATCTTTATAAAAAACTTAATATTGATAGTATAGAATTTCAAAAAAATGTTACAGAAACTGAAGTAATTAGTTTTTCAAAAATTAGTTCGATTAAAGATATAGATCCTATTAAGTATTTACAAACGAAGAATATATCAAATATAGTTATAGCAAAGGAAAAATATATTAAAGCAGGCTCTCAGAATATAAATAATTTTTCTGAAACAGATTTGTCTTTAGAAGGTAAAAATTTTGTTGAAAGCATTAGAGAAATAGTTTCTAGACTTTCTGTAGATGAGGTAAAACAGAAAAAAATTGTAGAAAATCTTTTAAAGAAATTTAAGGATGAAGTAGAATCTGCAATAGAAAAAGCAATTAACGAGATTAAAAAGGAAAAGATTAAGATTGAAAATGATTACTCTAGAGTTGAATCAGTTATATCAACTATTGCAGGTAGTGAAATTATAATAGATAAAGATGGTAATATTATAATGTCTACTCCTAACTCAGAACTTGTTACAGGAAAAGAACTTAAAGAGATGAGTGGAAAAAAACTTTCTGAGTTTTTGTTAGGTGAAAATAAAGTTATAAATATTGCTCAAGATATATCTGAAGTATCTACAAAAAAAATAGATACAACTGTTAAAATACATGGTAATAATGATCTTCTTAAAACTATGAAAAATTCAACCGCAGTTATAAAAAATGAGGAAGGTAAGATAGTAGGTACAATAACGGTTCCTCATGATATTATTAAGCTTAAAGAAATAGATCAAATGAAGTCTGATTTTATATCTATGATAACCCATGAACTTAAAAGTCCTCTTACTTCTATAAAGATGGCATTAGATTTAGTATCTAGAGAAGAAAATCTTGATACATCTTCAAAAAGTATGATAAATGCTGCAATAAGAAATGCAGAAAGATTAAATTCGATAATCAATGATATACTTGATTTTTCAAAGCTTCAATCAGGGAAAATGGTTTTTAATCTTCAAGAAGTATCTCCGTATGAAGTTATTGGTGATGCGATTGCTGCAATGAAAGCTTGGGCTTTATCTAAAAACATAAGTCTTTATTCAAAATGTGATAATGGACTTCCTGATATATATGTTGATAAAAGAAAGACTGAGCAAATTCTTATTAATCTAATTTCAAATGCAATTAAATTTACTCCAGAAAAAGGAATCATTGAAGTTGGTGCAAATACTGAAGGACAATTTGTAAAGTTTTATGTTAAAGATAATGGTTGTGGAATAAAAAAAGAGGATCTAGGTAAGATCTTTGAAAAATTCGTACAAGTAGCAAGTGGTGAAAAAATTGGGGGAACTGGTCTTGGACTTGCCATTACTAAAGCAATGGTTATTATGCAAGGTGGTTCGATAGATGTAGAAAGTGAGTATGGTAGAGGATCTACTTTTTATTTTAAACTCCCTGTATATCGAAAGGAAAAAGATAGCAAAGATATTGAAAGGATAAATGTGAAAATTCCGTGGTGGAAGAGATTTTTTAAAATTTAGTCTTGAATACACTCTTCGATTAATTCTAAAAAAACTTAGATCCTGAAAAGTCCAATATGTATAGAAATCATAAATTATAATCATAAATTATCTTGACAATTAAAGATTTATCTGCTATAACATAAGTGGATCTTCTCCAAACCTGAGATGGTTTTGGAGGAAGAAGAAAGGTTGTTTTTAGGAGAGATAAAATGAAATTTTTAAAAAAGCCTCAAGATAATAAGAAAAAGGGGATTTATATAATTGCAGGGATAGTGGGGATAATAGTGTTTTTTATTTGGATATCTCTTCCTTTAATGCAGAAATCAAGTTGGGATGCAAGCGTTTATTCTTATGGTATGTCTAAAAAGTCAGCAGATTTATCACTTCTTGATTCTGGGGGGATAGATGCACCAGGAACACCATTAACTGGAGCGTTGATAGATAATCCTGCAACATCACTTGAGCTTGAAGCTTCTTCCCTTTTTAAGATGCCTGAAAGTGATATAAAATATGAAGAAGAAAGTAAAAATGAAGATGCAGCTATATCTTCTTCATCTTCTGATTCTTCTGTAAATCCTCCTTCAGTTTCATACCAAGCTCAACAAAATACTAGTGTTGGAAAGTTAAATAAACTTCCTTCTCTTGGTGGTTCCAGTGGTGGTACTATGACAGTTGGTACTACTCATGATAAGTTTTTTGGTTCTCAAAAAGCAGAAGCAAAACTTCTTCCTCTTGAATCAAAATCTGAGGAATTAAAAAGTAATAAAAAAGGAAATTTAGCTTTAGCAGCTTTAAAAGTAGCAGAGAAAAATAGTGTTTTAGCCCAAAATGCTCCTTCACTAGAACAATCAAAAAGTGCAGGAACTTCTGCTTTTGAAAAAACTGTAAAAGTAGATGAAAGTTTTCTTAATTCTAAGGAGGAA
>JAOAEH010000022.1 GCA_026416895.1 Elusimicrobiales bacterium | reverse complement strand
AATAAAATAATAACATGTATTATGGATAGTGGTTATTGTGAAAATGCTGTTAAACTTTCACAAGATGCAGATGTGTTAATTGCAGAGAGTGCTTTTTTAGAGGGGGAGAAGGATGAGAATTGGGGGCATTTAAGTCCTGATGTTGCAAATAGAATAAAGATAGAAGCTAATGCAAAAAAACTGATTCTTACACACTTTGGAGCTGATAGATATAATAAGAGGAGGTAATTATGAAAAAAAAGATTTTATTAACAGGTGGTAGTGGTTTTATAGGCAAAAATATTTTAGAATCATATTTAGCGGAAAAATATGAAATATTAGCTCCTTCTCATGAAGAGTTAGATTTATTAGATGAAAGGAAAGTAAAAGATTTTTTTGCATCCTATCTTTATTTTGATATAGTAATTCATGGAGCCTGTAAACCTGGACATAGAAATGCTAAACACCCAGAACTTGTTTTTTATGAAAATACTTTAATGTATTATAATCTTATTAAAAATAGGGAAAGGTTTAATAAAATGTTTGTTTTAGGTTCAGGTGCTATTTATGATATGAGATATGATATTAAAAAAGTATCTGAAGAGTATTTTGGAACTCATATTCCTGTTGACCAACATGGTTTTTCACGTTATATTATTTACAAAGATATTGAAAAGAGAGAAGGAATATTTGATTTAAGAATATTTGGAATATTTGGTAAATATGAAGATTATAGTATAAGATTTATATCTAATATGATTTGTAAAGCAATTTTCAATTTGCCACTAACAATGAAACAAAATAGAGTATTTGATTATATATGGATAGAAGATTTTATTAAAATTTTAGACATGTTGATTGAAAAAAAAGATGAACTCAAATATAATACTTATAACATTACTCCTAATTCTTCTATTGAATTGTTAAAATTAGCAGAGATGGTTTTAGTGATTACAAGTAAAGATTTGCCAATAATTTTAAATAATAAAACTATGGGATTAGAATATAGTGGTGATAATAGTAGATTAAAAAAAGAAATAGGCGAGATTTTTTTTACTGATTTTGAAAATTCAATTAAAAAGTTATATAATTGGTATTTATTAAATAAAGACTTTATAAATATAGAATTTTTAAAGTTTGATAAATGAAAAGAGTTTCAGATTTTATAGTTGAAAGATTAATTTACCATGGAATTCGTCATTTTTTTATGATTCCTGGTGGTGGTGCGATGTTTTTAAATGATTCTATTGGTAGAAACAAAGAGATAAAATATATATGTAACCATCATGAACAAGCGTCTGCAATTGCTGCAGAAGGATATTTTAGAGCAAGTGGTAAAATATGTGCAGTTGTTGTTACTACAGGACCTGGGGGTACTAATACATTAACTGGTGTTTTAGGACAGTGGTTGGATTCTATTCCTTGTATATACATATCTGGACAGATAAAAACAGTAACGATGATAGATAATTATGGTAACTACAAGCTAAGACAATTAGGTGATCAAGAATTTAGAATAATTGATGTTGTAAAAAATATGACTAAATACGCGGTATGTGTAAAGAATCCTTTAGAAATAAAGTATCATATAGATAAAGCAATTAAAATAGCAACTACTCCGCGTTTTGGCCCTGTATGGTTAGATATTCCTGTAGATATTCAATCTGCAGTAGTAGATGAAACTAAAATGATTGAATATGATGAAAAAGAAAATGAAATGTCATTTGATTTTAAAAAAGTTGAAAATGATATAGAAATAGTTTTTAATAAATTGAGACAAAGTAGATCTCCATTAATAGTAGTAGGACATGGTATTAGATTAAGTAATTCAATAGAAGATTTTTTTAGAATGTTAAATAATTTTAAAAATATACCAGTTGTAACTACTTTTAATGGTTTTGATATAGTTCCTTCAGATTATCCTAATTTTGTAGGTAGAATTGGCACATTAGGTACTAGGTGTGGTAATTTTGCTCTTCAAAATGCTGATTTAATATTATTTTTAGGAACAAGAAATAACATAAGACAAATTGGTTATAATTGGAGTGATTTTGGAAGAAATGCTTATAAAGTGGTAGTAGATATAGATGAAAATGAACTCAAAAAACCTACATTGGTTCCTGACCTTCCAATTAATTTTAATGTTAAGCATTTTTTAAATTTAATAAATGAAAAATTTAAAAGAGAAAATTTTGATATTGGGAAATGGGAAAAATGGTTGAAATGGTGTCAAGATAAAAGAGACAAGTATCCAGTAGTTTTTAAAAATAATATTAAAATTAATGAAAAGGTTGACCCTTATTATTTTATTAATGAATTAACCAAAGAAACTAATATTAATGATATTATTGTAGCAGCAAATGGTTCTGCATGCGTATGCCTTTTTCAAGCAGGAATTGTAAAAAAAGGGCAAAGAATTTTTTGGAATTCTGGGTGTGCTTCTATGGGTTATGATTTACCTGCAGCTATAGGTGCTGCCATAGCTACAGGTAAAGATGTTATCTGTTTAGCTGGTGATGGTAGTATAATGATGAATTTACAAGAGCTTGCTGTTATTTCTTATCATAATTTACCAATTAAAATTTTCATTCTAAATAATGATGGTTATATTTCTATGAAACAAACTCAGGATAACTTTTTTGGATTTAGATGCGCTTGTGATTCAAATACAGGAATTGGTTTCCCTAATTTTAATAAAATTTCTAAGTCTTTTGGGATAAGATATTTTTCGATAAAGAAAAATAAAGATTTAAATAAGCTTAGAGAATTATTAAAAACACCTCCTCCTTTTATTTGTGAAGTTTTCCTTAAAGAGGATTATAAATTTGCTCCTAAAGTGTCCTCAGAAAGATTACCTGATGGAAGGTTTTTATCAAAACCTTTAGAAGATATGTGGCCATTTTTACCAAGAGAAGAATTTTTAAAAAATTCTAAATTTTATGGGGAGGAAAAATGAATAGTTTAGAAAAAAGAATGGTAGATATTTTGAAAGATTTAAAGGAAAATTATTATGTTGTTGGAATAAAAGCTGAATTTGAAGCTGAGGGTACAAGAATGGAAGAAGCATTGAGATTAAAAGAAGTTGTAACAAAAGCAGGTTTGGATTTAACTATAAAAATAGGAGGTTGTGAAGCTATAAAAGATATGTATGATGCAAGGGCTATAGGTGTTACAAGAATAGTTGCTCCTATGATAGAATCGGCATATGCTTTATATAAATACCTAAAAGCAACTGAATTTGTTTTTCCTGAGGATGAGATTAAAGAAGTTGATTTTTTAGTTAATATAGAAACAATAACAGGTTATAAAAATTTTGATGAAATGTTAAAAGTTAGAAATATAAAGAAATTGAAAGGAATAGTATTTGGAAGAGTGGATATGTGTGGTTCTTTAGGATTAGATAGAGAAGATATAAATTCTGATAAAATATTTGAAATTGCTAATAGCGTTTTAAGCAAAGCTAAAAATTGTGGTTTAGAGTGTGTAATGGGAGGAGGTATAAGTAAAGAAGCTTTACCTTTTATGAGAAATTTACCAAATGGTGTTTTAGATAGATATGAAACAAGGAAGGTTATTTTTAAATGTCCCGAAGGGTTAGGAGATAAGGCAGAAATAGGAATATTAAAAGCAGTTGGTTTTGAGTTAATGTGGTTAAAAAATAAAAAGAACTTTTATTCTAAAATTTCTGAAGAAGATGATCATAGAATAGAAATGTTAGAAAAAAGGTATAAGGAACTTATAGAAGAAACTGGAGTAAGAATTTAGTATTTAATAATGATAAATAACATAATTTTTGATTTGGATGGCACTTTAATTGATTCTAAAGTTGATATAGTTAATTCTTTTAATATAGCTGTAAAAGAAATTTTGAATATTGAAGAATTAAAAGATCCTTCTTTATATATTGGTTACTCAATAAAAGATATGGTTTTAAATTTATATCCTAAAACTGAATTTGAAAAAATTGATATGGTAGTTTCTAGATTTAGATATATATATGATAATTCTAATTTCCCAAATACTAAATTATTTCCTAATGTTATTAAGTTATTAGAAGAACTTCAAAGGAGAAAAAAGATTTTATTTTTACTAACAAATAAACCATCCAAAGCAACTTTTCTTATTATAGAAAAATTTAAAATAAAAAATTATTTTAAAGCTGTTTTTACTAGAGATATGAATCCTAAATTAATAAAAGAGAAATGCGATTTATTAAAAGATTTGATAGATTCTTTTAATCTTAGATCTAATGAAACATTACTTATTGGTGATTCTGAAGTAGATATAATTGCAGCTAACAAAAATAATATCTTAGTTGGAATAGTTAAGAATGGCTATGGAGATTATGATAAAATCAAAAAGATGAATAAAAATTTTATTTTTGATAATATACTCGAAGTTATTAAAGTATTGTAAGATGAAAAAGCTAATTTCAGTTGTAACTTCTGCTTATAATGAAGAAGGATGTATTGATTTTCTTGCTAAATCAATTAAAAATGTATTTGAAAAATTAAATAATTACGATTTTGAAGTAATATTTGTAGAAAATGGTTCTACTGATAATACATATCAAAAAATGTTAGAAGTTTATAATAATGATAAAAGGTTTAAAATAGTTAGACTTTCTAGAAATTTTAGAATGGATGGAGGAATAACAGCGGGTTTAAAATATGCTAAAGGAGATGCTGTAATAATAATGACTGCAAATCTTCAAGATAAACCATCTTTAATACCTGAACTTATAAAAAAATGGGAAGAAGGATATGACCATGTTTATGCAATAGTTAAATCAAGGCCTGGTAAAAGTATTATCAGAAAATTTTTTTCTCAAGTTTTTTATATTATTATTAATTGGCTTACCGATGATCTGATTCCTAAAAATGTTAGTGATTATAGATTAATAGATAAAAAAATTGTTAAAGTGATAAATGAAATAAATGAAAGAAACAGATTCATGCGAGGAC
>JAOAEH010000024.1 GCA_026416895.1 Elusimicrobiales bacterium | reverse complement strand
GCAATAATTTTTATAGATGAGCTTGATGCTGTTGGTAGACATAGATTTGCAGGAATTGGTGGTGGGCATGATGAGAGAGAACAAACTCTAAATCAGCTTTTAATAGAGTTAGATGGCTTTGAAGTTAAAGAAGGAATTATACTTATAGCTGCAACAAATAGACCAGATGTGCTTGACCCAGCTTTGCTTAGACCTGGTAGATTTGATAGAAGAATTCATGTTCCTGTTCCAGATTTAAAAGGGCGTTATGAAATTCTTAAAGTTCATGCAGCAAAAATAAAATTATCTCCTTCAGTAGATCTTAATGTTGTGGCACAAAGAACTCCTGGTTTTGCTGGAGCAGATCTTGCAAATGTTATAAATGAAGCTGCAATAATTGCTGCGAAAAAGAATAAGTTAGAAGTTGAATTTGTAGATATAGAAGAGGCTATTGAAAAACACATTGCAGGACCCCAAAGAAAAAGTAGAATAATATCTGAAAAGGAAAAAAAGATTATTGCTTATCATGAAGCAGGACATGCTCTTGTGGCAAAAATTATTGATGGATGTGATCCGGTTCATAAAATATCTATCATACCACGAGGACCTGCTCTTGGATATACTCTACAACTTCCTCAAGAAGATAAGTATCTTCTTTCAAAAAATGATATTTTATCTAAGTTATCAGTATTGCTGGCAGGAAGAGCAACAGAAGAGGTTATATTTGGAGAAATTACTACAGGTGCTCAGGATGATCTTTCAAAAGCAACCTCTTATGCTCAAAAGATGGTTATGGAATACGGAATGAGTGATAAAATTGGTCCATTGTCTTTAAAGAAAGATGAACATGAAGTTTTTTTAGGAAGAGATATCGTTAAACAACATCATTATTCTGATGAAACTGCAAAAAATATAGATGAGGAGATTAAAAGGATAATTGGGGAATGTTATTCTAGGGCAAAATCCATAATTATAGAAAACAAAATTATACTTGATAAAATTGTAAATATTCTTCTTGAAAAAGAAACGATATCTGGAGAAGAACTAAATGCTATTATAAATGGTGCATAAATATTATCTAGAATGATTAAGGGGTTAAGTAATTATATATTAGATATTGTGGATATATCTATCGTATATTATATAATTTATAGACTTCTTTTAATTCTTAAAGGTACTCGTGCTATTCAAATTATGTTAGGAATTTTTCTTCTAGTTTTTATCACTTTTTTGAGTAATATTGCTGGTTTAAAAGCAACATTTTGGCTTCTTCAGCATTTTTGGTTTGCTGGTGTTTTTTTACTAATAGTTGTTTTTCAACCTGAAATAAGAAATGCTTTAGCTAATTTAGGAAGTGATCCATTTGGTAGAATCATAGTTCCACGTGAATATAATTTTATAATTGAAATAATAAAAGCTGCGAAAGAAGCTTCTGCTAAAAAAATTGGTATGCTTATAGTTTTAGAGCAAGATATGGGACTTAAAGATTTTATTTCTACAGGTATTATGATTAATGGTGAAGTGAGTTCCCAGCTTATTTTATCAATATTTTCTAAAAAATCACCTTTACATGATGGAGCTGTAATTATTTCTGGTAATAGACTTGTTGCTTCTTCTTGTCAACTTCCTTTAACTGAAAGAAGAGATCTATCATCAATTTTTGGAATGAGGCATAGAGCAGCTATTGGAGTTAGTGAAGTAACAGATGCTATTGCTATTGTAGTTTCAGAAGAGCGTGGTGATGTGTCTGTAGCTAGAAATGGGCAGATAATGGTGAAAGTAGATCTAAAGGAACTTGAAAGGGATCTTTTATCTCTTTATAAATCAAAAACTCAAAGAAGTCTTTTTAGAAGAATAGAGAGAGTATGAATTTTAGGAAATATTTTACAGAAAACTGGCAGATTAAGTTAATTTCACTTGGTATGGCTCTAATAATTTGGTATTTATCTAGAAGATGATTAAATTTTTAATTTATTTTATTTTTATATTTTTATTTTTGATAATATTGTTTTTTGTCAAGCCTGATTATATATTTTTTAAAAAATATAATTGTTCTAAAGATATTGATATAAGATATGTTACTGTTATTTATGATATTGATAATGTATGTGAAAATGTTAAAGAAGCATTTGATTTAATTAAGTTAGATGAAAAAATAAAGGTTTTTATTTTACCTAACTCTTTATATAAATTCTTTCTTTTTTGGCATTCGGATGAGTTATGTCTTAATATTATTTATCCTTCGATATATATTAACCAAAAAGCTTCAAATGACTTATTTAAAAATATTATTTTTTTTGAAAAATTATATTCTTTAAAACTTCTTTTGAAAATTCCACTTCTCTCTTATCTATCAATACCGCATTGGAAAGTAAAAGGATATGTTAATTATATTGTTAATGAAATAGATAGATTTTATGTGTCTGATATATGCTATGAAGATAAAAAGAATGATTTTGGTTATATTGAATTTGAAAATAAAGTTGTTGTAAAGTATTTAATTGAAATGAAAAGTTATAATGAAAAAAAATTATTTGATGAAAATCTTTCTTATAAAGTTTATTTAGATGAAGCAAAAATGTATTATTGTAAATAAGGAGGAATATTATGAAAGAAAATTATATAGAGAAATATGCTTTAGTAATGAGATGGGCTTGTTATTATACCAATCCTAATTTAAGAAAAGGATCAACTGTACTTTTAAGATTTGATCTAGACGGTTTAAAGCTTGCTGAATATATTTATAGATTTTTAATTGAAGATGGACTTAATGTTATACCTAGAATGATTTTAACTCCTACAATGGAAAGAGATTTTTATACTTACGCATCAGTTGAACAATTAAGATTTGTTCCAAAAGGAGAAAAAGAATTTTTTGAAAATTTAAACTCCAATATCTATATTCATGCTCCTTCATCCTTAACTCATCTTAAAGGTATTGATACTTCAAAACAAGCAGAATTTGCAAAAGCAAGAAAATTTTTAAGAGATATAATGCAGATGAGGGAAGCCAAAAAACTTTTTGGTTGGACTTTATGTACCTATCCAACTAATGAGCTTGCTAAGCAAGCTGAACTTTCTCTAGAGGAATATACAAATCAAATAATAAAAGCATGTTTTTTAGATGAGAAGGATCCTGTTAAAAAATGGAAAGAGGTTTTTAAAAATATAGATGAAATAAAAAAATGGCTTGATAGTTTGAATATTGATGAAATAAAAATAGAATCAGAGAATATCGATTTAAAGATAAAAATTGGGGAAAAGAGAAGATTCCTTGGTGGAAGTGGACATAATATACCCTCTTTTGAAATATTTACTTCTCCTCACTCAATGTATAGTCAAGGTGTATATTATGCTAATTTAAAAACATTTAGGGGAGGAAATTATATAGAAAAAGTGAGACTTGAATTTAAAGATGGTGTTGCAGTTAAGATATCTGCAGAAAAAGGTCAAGAATATGTAGAAAAGATAATGAATACTGATGAGGGAGCAAAAAGAATTGGTGAATTTTCTTTAACTGATGTAAGGTTTTCAAAAATTAATAAATTTATGGCTGATATATTATTTGATGAAAATTATGGGGGTGAGTTTGGTAATTGTCATATAGCTATAGGTTCTGCTTATATAGATACATATAAAGGTGATTCTTCTAAACTTTCTAAATCTGATCGCAAAAAGCTTGGCTATAATGATTCTGCAATACATTGGGATTTAATAAATACTGAAAACAAAACTGTTACTGCCAAACTAAAAAATGGTAAAAATATTTTAATATATGAAAAAGGTATTTTTAAATATTGATTAACTTGATTTCAAATATGACTTTTTTAAAAGATATTCCAAGAAAAAATGCTGTTTTTGCTAGTTTTATAGCAGCATTTTCAGCTTCATTTTGTTTCATATCTTATGAACTTTTTAGATCTTCTTCAGAGTCTGTTTTTTTATCTAAATATAATGCTTCTGATAAAGTTTATGCACTTGCTCTAGTACCATTTGTTTTGGTTTTTGTAATATATTTATATTCTAAGATTCTTGATAAATTTGGACCAAAGATCGCAACTTTGATTTCTTTTTTTTCTTTTTTTTCTTTAATGATTGTTTTTTATTATGGAAGCATAAATAAAATTCCATTTTTTATCTTTTTTGTTTTAGTTTTTAAGGAAGCTTATATAGTTGTTTTATCTGAAATTTACTGGTCTTATGTTAATTCAATACTAAAAATAGATGAAGCAAGATTGTTAAATGGATATATAGCAGGCTTTGGAGCATTAGGTTCTGTTATAGGTGGATATTTAGTGGTAAAGATGGTTAGTTTTTTTTCAACAGAAAAACTTTTTTTGTTAAGTGGTTTTTTTCTTTTACTTGCTATGATTATAATTTTTTTTGCATATAAGTATGAAACTCCCTTGTTTTTACAGAAAAATAGTAATAAGAATTCTTATATAGTAAATATTATGAAGAATGATATTCTTAAAACTCTTTTCATAACTGTTTTTTTATCTCAAGTTTTTTCTACTTTTTCCGATTTAAATTTTACTGAATATCTTAAAAAAGAGATAATTTTAAAAGATGAAAGAACGAAGTATCTTGGTAGTTTTTGGACTGTTGTTAATGTATTTTCTTTTACTTTTCAGTTCATACTTACTCCTATACTTCTTAGGAACTTAAAACCTACTCAAGTTCTTTTTTTTATTCCGCTTATTCATATATTTAGTGTTTTATATGCAATTTTAAATCCATCTCTTTTTACTGCATCTGTTGTTTTTTTCTTGTTTAAATCTCTAGATTATTCAATATACAGAGCTGCTAAAGAAACCTTATACATTCCTTTTGATTTTGAAGTTAGATTTAAGACTAAACAGATTATAGATGCTTTTAATTATCGTTTTGCTAAAGGATTTGTATCGATAATACTTTCATTTTTAAATTCAACTGGTTTTAGATTTTTTCCTTATCTAATGCCCCTATCTCTTGTTATTTCATCTGTTTGGTTTTTGTTTTTAAAAAAACTTGATAGACATTAATGTTTTATGTTAAACGAAAATTTATTTACATTTCCTAGATATCCAAGTTGTGAATATGAATAATCAAAATATAAATTACCATATTTTATTCCAATACCAAGGCTAATGGGTGAATATTCCTTTAGTTCTTTTATATTTTTTGATGTTATCCCTGTTCTGAGATATAAATAGTTTTTTTTGCTTAATTTTAGTGAAAACTCAAAGCCAGTGGAAATATATGGAATAGAATCTTGTGGTGATGTTATATCTGTGTTAATTATAAAGTTTTTTGATAAAATTATACTACTTCCTATTTTTATTAATTTTGGTATAGGATATGATTTTTTATCTAATTTTATATTACCAACAATGTTTTGAATTACAAATGATGTTATAAATTTATCATCGAAAAGATAAGGAAATATGAATCCTATATCTGCAGAAAGTGTTGTAGCAGTTCTTTCAATTTTATTTATTATTAATTTACCATTACCACCAAAAACTATTCTTTGTGTTTTTTGTCTTGTTAAACCAGTTAGATAGCTTGCAAATCCTGCTTCTATTATCATTTCATATGGGGAATATTTTCCAAGTGTGTTTGCAAACTCATCTGTTTTTTCAATTTCTCCCCAACTAAGACGTTTGATACCAAAACCAAAAGTACCAGTATTTTTACCAAGATTTCTTGCAAAAAAGAAAGAACTCATTGATATGTTTTCAAAGTAAATTGAATTAGATGCAAAAATAGAAAGTTTTTTTATGTTGATTATTGAAGCAGGATTAATATCTAAAGAAGATGCATCGTTTACAAAAGATATACATGCTTGTGCCATAGCTTGGCATCTTGGGTTTGGATTTATCTTTATGATATTTGAGGCATATGTTCCTTGATAGCTTTTTGTAAAGTATGCGTGGAGATTGATAAAGTGTAAAATTAAAATTACAAATATATTCATTTTTCAATTCCAATTTTTTTAATTATTTTTTTGCCATCTGGAGAAATTACTATTGCTATGTACATACCAGATGCTACATCTCTGTTATTCATGTTTTTTCCATCCCATTGAGCTATTCCACTGTTGTTTGTTATTATTTTTTTTATTAACTCGCCAGAAAGAGAATGTATATATATTTGTGTGTTAGGTGGAAGATTTGAAAATGTTAGATAACCTGGAGTAGTATTGGGCTTGTAAGGATTTGGATATATCTTTATATTATCAATATTATTTGCTGCTATAAGTTCCATTATAGCAAAAATAGACAAACCGTATGTTTCTCCAATTAGGTAGTTTGATGATCTATATGAGTTTAAAGGAATCCAAAGTTTTTTATCTTCGTCGTATCTTGCTAATACTAACCTGTTTAAGTTTACTGAAGGTGAAAGTGTACTGTATGGAATTTTTATTGTTATAGGTCCTGTAAATAGAACCTTTGGAATTATGTATATTTTTGCACCATATCCAACATGTTTTAAGTTTGCTGCATTTGATGATTCAAAAGGTAATAAAGATACTGGTTCGATGAAAAGCCTAGTGGCACTGCCGACAGAGTATGGAGGAATTATAACTTCAATTGAACCATAGGAAAAAGGTATTGACAATGTGTTTTGAATAGTGTGATTTATAATTTTTTCAGCTCTATATAATGTTTCTACTGAACCTAGATTTAGATACTCACTTTCTTCATTATTTATTCCTTTTGATTTAACTCTTACATAATATCTTGTTCCGAAGTTTAAGTTTCCAAAAATAATTGATGTTTGATATGTTTGAGTTGTTCTAAATATAAATGAAAAATCTGAATGAGTTGATGATTCTATTGTATAAAGTGTATAAGTAGAGTTTGAATTGTTGCTCCATTGTACTGAAAAGCCATCAAGAAGAATATTTATATACGTTGGATTGATTACAGCTGGAATTTCAACACGAGTAGTTGTTGTTAGTATTTCATATTCAGAAGGTATTGAACTGAAATTTAAAGCAGAAACTCTTGCTGAATATATAGTATTTCCATTTAAATTATAAAATGTTGCTGATTTTGATAAAGTATATGATGAAATTGTTGTTGAAAAATTTGTAGATGATATCTCTGCGAGGTAAATTGTCCCAACTGAGTTTAAATTGTCTTGCCAGTTTAGGGTTATTGTTCTAGTTGAGGTAATATGAGTTAGATTTGATACTTTATAAGCAAGAGTAGCTATTGGTGTAAAATACATAGGCCCTGTTTGTATCATGTTTCTATTATATGCTGTTATTCTTTTGTAGTAGGTGGTATTTGGTGTTAAATTATCGAAATAAGCATAAGAATTGTATGTTGAAGATGATTTTGTGCTTAAAGGATGATCTAAAAAGTTTGTTGATGATATTTCAACTAGATATAGTGTATCTGGTGGATTTGAGTTTGTATTATAATTTATTTGCATTGAGTATGTTGTAAGTCTAGATAAAGCAGTTTCTATTGGAAAGTTTGCAAGTGTTGAAGTTTCAGTTATAAATGTGTAATTTGGTTCATTAGATGAATTTATACTTCCTACTCTAAAATAATAACTTGTATTTGGAATTAATTCTATTATATCTAGTGTTGTTGTTTGAGGGTTTTTTGTATATGATAATATTTTTGGATTAAAAAGAGTAGATGTTGATGCTTCAAAAAAATACCCTTTTGAGTTTGGTATTTCTGACCATATTGCATTAGCACTTGTTATATAGATCTTAAAATCAGATACTGTAGGTGGTTGTGTTAGAGTTCTAATTGGTTGTTGTAATTCAAAATATTTAGTACTTCCACTAAAAAGTGCTCCAGCACGAACAAAATATAGTGTGTCGGTGTTTAAATTATATAAAGTTAGTTGTGATTGATTTTTATTAGTTGTTGATGATATTTCAATGATTTTTGGGAATCCTTCTTCAGTGCTTACTTCCACTACATATCCATCAGTATCGGCTGTTGAGTATCTAATAGTTATAGTTGTGCTTGAATAAGATAAAATCTGTGGATTTATATTT
>JAOAEH010000059.1 GCA_026416895.1 Elusimicrobiales bacterium | reverse complement strand
GCACCTGTTTGATTTCTTAATTTCATTATTTGTTCATTAGATATTAATGGATTCATAAATACTCTCCTTATTTAAGAACTATTTATTATTTTCATTTACTATATTCTCTTCTATAACCTCTTCTATTGCTTCTTGTTTTTTGTCTTCATTAATTACTTCTTCACCATATTTAGCAACATCTTCGTACTCTTTAGTAAAATCTTCTTGTTGTTCATTATCCGATAACTTTTCTAAATTAGAATTTTGAGACTCATTTAAAAGCTCTGTTTCTCTTGCCTTTCTCCCTTCAATTATTGCATCAGCAATAGAAGAACAAAAAAGTTTTATAGATCTTGCAGCATCATCATTACCTGGTATTACAAAATCTATATAATCAGGATCAGCATTTGTGTCACAAACAGCAACGATAGGTATAGACAATTTTTTTGCTTCTTTAACAGCATTAATTTCTTCAACAGGATCTATAACAAACATTATATCTGGGATAACTTTTAAATTCCTTATTCCTGATAAAAACTTCTGAAGTCTATTTTTTTCTTTTGTTAACCTGGATACCTCTTTTTTTGACATAACTTTGAAATATCCTTTATTTTCCATCTCTTCTAATTCTTCTAATCTTCTTATTGAAATTTTTATTGTTTCAAAATTAGTCAACATCCCTCCTCTCCACTTTTCATATACACATGCAACTTGAGCTCTTTCCGCTTCTGCTTTCACAATTTCTTTTGCTTGTTTTTTAGTGCCTACAAATATAAAACTTTTTCCATTTTTAGCACTTTCATAAACAAATTCATATGCCTTTTTAAATTCTTTTAAAGTTTTTTGGAGATCAAGAATATGTATTCCATTTCTTTCTCCAAATATATACTTTGACATTTTAGGATTCCATTTTGAAGTTTGGTGACCGAAATGGACCCCTGCTTCAAGCATGTTTTTCATCGTAACATTAAACATTTTTCATCCTCCACTAAATATCAAAATTAAGTATATTGATCCATTCACTAAACAGGATCTTAATCTAAAGTATACAAAATTTAAAAATAAAAATAAAGAAAAAAAGTAATAGTAACTCACTAATTTCAAAATGATATCATATAATTATATGAAAATAGGACTTGCCCATATAAATTTGACTTATGGAGATATTGAAGGAAATATAAAAAAAGCTATAGAAATATATAACAATGCATCTCAAGCAGGTTGTGATATTGTTATATACCCTGAATTAACCACCACAGGATATGTTTGCGGGGATTTATTTGAATATAATTGGTTTATTAAAAAAAACTTAAAAGCTTTGGAAAATTTTATATCAATAACAAATGATAAAACTGCAGCTGTATTAGGATATGTTGACCTAAATAAACAAGGATGGGGAAAGCCTATAAAAAATGCTGCAGCATTTATTTATAACAAAAAAATCATTACAAAAGTATACAAAAAGATACTTCCCTATTCTGGCATATTTTATGAACAAAGATATTTTGAGCCTGACATATCAAAACCAAAAATAATAAATTTCAAAAACAAGAAAATCCTTATAACAATTTGTGCTGATATATGGCACAACACAGATATTTTATCTTGTCCTAGATTAACCTTTAGATCTCCTCTTGATTGTTGTGAAAGATATGATACTATAATAAATTTATCCGCATCTCCTTATTATTTTGGAAAAATAGAAAAAAAAATAGAAACTTTAAATAAAATATCTCGTCAAAGAAAAATTAATATAGCATATGTAAATATATGTGGTTCAAATGATCAAATAGTTTTTGATGGCACTTCTTTCTATATAACCTATAATGGAAAATTGTTTTATTCTGAACCTTTTTGTGATGGTTTAACAATAATAGATGAAAATTCAAAAAAAAATAAAATTAAAATGAAAGAAGATATATCCTTTATAAAAAAAGCTATTATAGTTGGAATTAGAGATTTCTTCAAAAAACAAAATTTAGAAAAAGCAGTAATTGGATTAAGTGGTGGAATAGATTCTGCAGTAGTAGCTTGTCTTAGCGTTGAAGCTCTGGGAAATAATAATGTATTAGGAATGTCTTTACCATCAAAGTTTACATCAAAACAAAGCATCGATGATGCAGTAGAGTTAGCAAAAAAACTTCATATAGATTTTAAAATAATTCCAATAAATAAAATATACAACAGTTATCTTAACACTCTAAAATTAAACGATAAAGAAGTGGATTTAACAATACAAAATATTCAAGCACGAATAAGAGCTAATATACTCATGTCATATTCAAACAAATACGGCTATATATTAGTTAATACCTCTAATAAATCTGAAATAGCAACTGGATACTCAACAATGTATGGAGATAGCTGTGGTGCTATTTCTCCAATTGGAGATGTATTAAAAACTGATATATATAAAATTGCACATCTAATAAATCAAGAAAATAAAATAATTCCAAAATCAATAATAGATAGAATTCCAACAGCAGAATTAAAACCAAATCAAACTGACCAAGATGATCTTCCACCATATGATTTTCTTGATGAAATTATTAAACTTTATATAGAAGAAAAAAAAGATCCAAAACAAATAATAAAAAAACTTGGAAATAAAGAAAAAGTAATATCTATAATAAAAAGAATAGAAAACAATCAATATAAAAGAAAACAAATGCCACCTATAATAAAAGTTTCTAAAAACTCATTTGATGACGAAAGAAGAATTCCAATCGTAAAAAAAATAAATTTATGAAAATAATAAAATTTCTTATTATATTTTTTATAATTATTTTTATTCAAAAAAAGTCTATTGCTAAATTACCTCATAATTTAGAAGAAATAATTGAGAATGAAAAAAAAATATTATTTAATGAACAATATCATATAAAACAAGATATAATAAATATTATAAAAGCCAGTTCTACATCTGAAGGATTAATAAATAAAATTGCAAGTTCAATATTTTTTGATATTTATGGAAACACATTATTTTTCCTTCCAATAGTTGATTCGAGTAAAGACTTAGGAATAAATTATGGCATTATGCCAGTTTTAGCATTAAAAGATAAAAAAACTCAAAACGCCATAACCTCAGTAATAGCTCCATCTCTAAATTACAACAAATATCTTGGTTATACTTACTCCTACCGACATTACATTTTCCCTACAGAAAAAACACTTATTATAGCAAGATTATCAAAATCACAATACTCTCAACAAGAAATATTTTTACGTTATTATGAACCAGAGCTTTTTAAAACAAAAATTAGATTAAATATTGAGTTCAGAAATTGGCATAATCCAAAATCATCATTCTATGGATATGGAATAACTTCATCTAAATCTAATAGAGCAAATTATACTTTCTATTTAAAAGGAGGGGAAGTAAGTTTGACAATTCCAATAAGAGGTCTATTTTATTTTGATATAACTCCATCATATTATATTCATAAAATCTCAGATGGAGTAATAAAAGAAAATAAATTTTCTTATTTGTATCCGAATGAATATTCATTATTACATCATAATAAAAAATTTTTATTAAACAAATTCTCTCTTCTTTTTGATGCTACAGATCACCCTTTTTTGCCTAAAATAGGAACATATATAATATTTTCATTTTTGAGAAGCCAAAAAGGGATAATCTCAGACTACACTTACTCTATATACTCTATAGAAATTAAAGACTACTATAATTACAAAGACAAATCGGTAACAGCTATCAGATTTCTCATTGAATGGCAAACAGGAGAAAAAATTCCATTTTATAAAATGCCACAAGTTGGAGAATCTTCTGGTTTGAGAATGGCAGGAGATGGAAGATTTATTGATAAAGCAAGAATGCTTTTAAATATAGAACAAAGATTTACAACATTGAAAACTCCAGTTATGAAATTTCTCACTGAATTTGAAATCACACCATTTATAGACATAGCTACAGTAGCAAGTTCAATTACAAAAATTTCAACTAAAAATCTAAAATATGGTCCAGGAATAGCTACACGAATATTACTTAGACCTCAAATAGTTGGAACTGCAGATTTTGCTTTTGGTTCTGAAGGAGTAAATACTATAGTTAAAATCAATTATCCTTTTTAATCTTTAACTAATTAAATTATTTATTTATTTTTGTATATGTTTCCA
>JAOAEH010000033.1 GCA_026416895.1 Elusimicrobiales bacterium | reverse complement strand
TTCAATAACTTTATCAGTTAAATCTATATTTTTTACACCAAAAAGAATATTTCTTTTATCAATTACAACACTTATTCCTTCTTGTCTCGCTACCTCTTCTATTGCTTTATAAATTCTCTTAAAAACAGATATATTTTCTTTCTCTACTTCAGCAGCAATTTCTGCATTATATTTATCTTTTAATTCCAAAATCTTTTTTTCAAGTTCTAAAATATTTTTATCAAGTCTTTTTATCTCTGATTCAATTAATGCTGTAGAAGATGAAAATGAAAATTTAAACATTGATATTGGAACTTTTCCAACACCTGGCATAGTTATATATGGCTCTGTTTCTTTATTATGAGAGTCCTCTGAAAGAAATGAAGATTTAACTAAATCATTTGAAACTGTCATCGTAGTTTCAAATATAGAAGACACAGTAGATAAAACTACATCTTGAGATGAGATAGAAGATATATTTGTTGATGAATTCAATTGAATTTTTGATTTAAAATCTTCATAAACCTTTGCAATTTCGTACTCCCATATTAATTTCTCTTTTAATGCCTTAACTTGAAAAAGCTCTTTTTTTATTAGTTCAACCTCATCTTGCCTTTTCTTAATCTCATTACTAAACCTTTGTCTAGATTCAGATGCAAATCTATCAAAAATTTTTTTTATATCAACATATCCTATAGTGCCACTTTCAGCACGATTTTCTTCAAGGGAAATCTCTATTGAATAAAGCGAAAAAGATAAAAAATATAAAAAGATAAAGCAAAACAAAAACCTCATAATCTAAATCTATTTTACTATTTTTTAACTGTTCAAAATAACAATTTTTTCTGGAATCGAATACAAACCCCGCATCAATTATACATATATATTCTAAAATTCTACTTTTGCATCACAATACGGAAGGGGTGGGATTCGAACCCACGGTGCGGGAAATCCCGCACACCGGTTTTCAAGACCGGCGCTTTAAACCACTCAGCCACCCTTCCAAAATTCCTAAAATTAAATTATACAAAGATTGAAAAAAGTAGATTTTTAAACTAATTTTTCTTATTAGAATCAATCTTTAACACATCTATAAACGCTTCTTGTGGAATTTCAACACTGCCAATCATCTTCATTTTCTTTTTACCTTCTTTTTGCTTTTCAAGAAGTTTTCTTTTTCTAGTTACATCACCACCATAACATTTAGCAAGAACATCTTTACGCAAAGCTGCAATATTTTCTCTTGCTACAATTTTACCTTCTATACGAGCTTGTATAGCAACTTCAAAAAGATGTCTTGGAATAATCTTTTTTAATCTTTCACATAATTCTCTTCCTCTAGTTTGAGCAAAATCTCTATGTGACATAAATGAAAGAGCATCGACAACTTCACCATGTACAAGAATTTCAACTTTAACTATATCACCAACTCTATAATCGGCATGCTCATAATCAAATGAAGCATATCCTTTTGAACAAGATTTAAGTTTATCATAGAAATCTATAATTATTTCTGCCAAAGGTAAATCATAATAAAGTATTACTCTTGTAGAAGAAATATAATCAATTTTTATATGAACTCCTCTTTTTTCTTTAAGTAAAGTTATTACATTATCTAGATATTCAACAGGTGTTATAATTCTTGCATTTACATAAGGTTCATAAACCTCAACAATTTGAGATTCTTTTGAATTTAAATTAACCTTCTTTTTAACCCTATAAACAACATTTGGATTTGTAACTATTAAAGGTATGCTGAATTCTCTTTCAATTCTTTGTCTTATTATATCAAGATGTAACAATCCCATAAAGCCGCATCTAAAACCGAATCCTAATGCTTTTGAACTTTCCCCTTGATATGTAAAAGATGAGTCTGTAAGATTAAGTTTTTCCATAGCGCTTTTTAAAGTATTAAAATCAGCGCTATTTAAAGGAAATATTCCTGCAAAAACAACTGGCTTTACATCTTTAAACCCTGGTAAAGGTTCAGATTCTTTATCTTTTATAAAAATAGTATCTCCTATTCTTACATCATGAATATCTTTTATTCCAGCAATAATATAACCAACTTCACCAGCAAAAATTTTATCAGATTCTTTCATCTGAGGCACTAGATATCCAACCTCTTCAACTTTATATATTTTTTTAGTCGAATTAAAAGTTATTATATCTCCCTTCTTTACACTACCATCAAAAACTCTAACATAAACTATAACACCTTTATAACTATCATAAATTGAATCAAATACAAGTGCTTTTAAATCATTTTGATTTTTAACTAAAGGAGGTGGAATTTCTTCAATAATCCTCTCCATTAAATCCAATACACCATACCCTGTTTTAGCACTAACTAAGGAAGTATCAATAGGAACATGAAGAATTTCCCATATATCTTCTTGAGTTCTTTCAATGTTAGCATGTTCAAGATCAATTTTATTTATCACTGGAATTATTTTTATACCCAAACTCATAGCAACTTGAGCATGTGCTAATGTTTGCGCTTCAACGCCCTGAGTTGCATCCACTAAAAGTATTGCTCCTTCACAAGCATATAAAGCCCGTGAAACCTCATAAGAAAAATCAACATGTCCAGGAGTGTCTATAAGATTAAATATATATTTGTTTCCATCTTTGGATTTATAACTCATCCTTATAGCTTTAGCTTTAATAGTAATACCCCTTTCTCTTTCAAGCTCCATCGCATCTAAAAATTGCTCACGCATAGATCTATCAGGTATTGCCCCTGTAATTTCGATAAATCTATCTGCTAAAGTAGATTTACCATGATCTATATGAGCTATTATTGAAAAATTCCTTATATTATTTGAATTCATAAATCATCTCTTTCTCAATCATCTCAACTACTTTAGAAGAATCACTTTCGTTAAGTATCTTGGTTCCAAGAAATGATAATTTATCATAGTTTAAACTTCTTATATGTTGTTTCACTTTAAGAAAAAGTTTTAAAGGAACAGATAATGCATCTACTCCTAAACTAAGCAATACTATAGCACCAAGCGGATCACTTGCCATCTCACCACATACAGAAACTTTCTTCCCCTTCTTATGAGCAGTTGAAACAATAAGGTTTAATATTCTAAGAACAGCTGGATGAAATGGATCATACATATTACTTACATACTGGTTTACTCTATCAACAGCAAGCAAGTATTGTATTAAATCATTTGTCCCAATAGATATAAAATCTACATAGTCTAAAATATAATCAACTATAAGAGCAGCTGAAGGTACCTCAATCATCACTCCTAAGGGAATATCTTCTTTAAAAGTAATCCTTTTTGCATAAAGCTCTTTTTTTATATCATCAATTATAGCTCTAACTTGAATTATTTCATCAAGATTTGTAACCATTGGTATCATAATATGAACATTAGTATCTAAACTTGCTCTATATATAGCCTTTATCTGAGTTTTTAAAAGATCAGGATATCTAAGAAAAAGGCGAATTCCCCTAAACCCCATAAAAGGATTAGTTTCACTTATAATATCTTTAAAACCTATATTTGAAACCTTGTCTGCTCCAATATCAGCCGTCCTTATAACAATAGGCAAAGATGGTGTCGAAGTTAAAATTTTTCTGTATACATTAACCTGCTCATCTTCAGATGGTATAGAATCTCTGTTTAAATACAAAAACTCTGTTCTAAAAAGTCCAATTCCATCTGAATTCATATTTTTGTATTCATCTATACTATCATCCCTATCAAGATTAACCATGAGAGTTATTTTTCTACCATCACGAGTAACTGTTGGAAGTTTTTTGATCCTATTCAAATAAATCTCACTTTTAGCTAGTTGCTCTTTTTTCTTAATATAAACATCCATCATTTCAGGAGTTGGATCAATTATAACACTATTTTCTCCACTTGAAACTATAATATTAGTATCATTTTTAACTATCTTTGTAATATCCCCAAGGCCTAAAACTGCAGGTATCCCCATATTCTGAGCAAATAGTGCAGTATGACTTGTCTTAGAACCTAAATTAGTACAAAACGCTATCACATATGGAGATTTACTTATATTTATAAGATCAGACGGAAGAAGATTATTTGCTACAAGAACTACTGGCTTATTTATTTGATTTATTATATTAGGTTTTTTGTTAGTTAAATTCTGTATTATCTTTTTCGATATATCTATAATTTCATTTTTTCTTTCAATAAAAAATGTGTCAGTAATTTTTTCAAATTTTTTCAAAACCTCCTCTATTTTTTTAGAAAGAGCATATTCAGCATTAACTCGCTCATTTACAATCATTCCAATAACATCCTTAGTAATCAAAGGATCTTTAAGAATCATTGAATGAGCATCAATAAGTTTAGCATGCTGTCTACCAAGCGCTTCAAGAACATGTGATTTAACAAGCTCAAGTTCTTGAGAGGTTTTAGAAAGCGCCATTTTATATCTTGCAACTTCATCTTTTATCTTTTCACGCGGTAGAACTTTTTTCTCTACAATAACAGCATCATCCTCAAGGATAAATGTTTTACCTATCGCTATTCCAACATTTATACCTATTCCTCTTTTCACTATCATAATTATTCCTCATCAAATTTAGTTTCAAAAAGATTTGCTATTTCTTCAACTGCTTCCCTTTCATCACTGCCATTAGCTATAATAGTTATCACTGAACCTTTAGATGCTGCCATTGATAAAATCCCCATTATACTTTTTGCATTAACCTCATACCCATCCTTAATTAATTTTATTTCTGATTGAAAGTTCATAGCGACTTGAGATATTATTCTACATGGTCTTGCATGAAGTCCTTGTTCATTTTTTACAATTACATCTCTTCTTATCATAAACTTATTTCACCGTAAAAAAAGCAAGGATAAAACAAATAAATATCATAAAACAAATTGGATAAAATATATTTTTTTTATCTTTTCTAAAAAATCTCTGAACTAAGAACGACAAAATTGGAATAGAAAGATAAATAGAATCTACAAAAAAACTATTTTTAATTATATTAAAGCCATAAATAAAAAGTATTGAAATACCACATATAATAATCAAAAACAAAGATATTTTACTTAAAGTCTTTATTAATTTATTCCAATTAAAAATATCAAGCCCACAGTTTTTAGTTCCACCACATTTAAAACCAAGTATAATACCAAAGTATCTTAAATAAACTGTATAAAAAGCATAAAAGAGTGTTGGGACAAACGCTGAAATGAGAAGTGCATAATAACTTAAAAAGTAGTTATTAAAACAGTAATATAATATCAAAAAAATTATAAGTGTTGAACACGCTTCTATAACTCTTATTCTAGACCAAAACATTCTATCTCCTATAGAAGCATAAGTACATGCAAGAGACTGTTTAACAGTATATATATCATTTGATGCTCGCAAATCAATCTCCATCCTTAATATATTACCTATTACAAAACCAGACAGATAAGGTTGTGTATTAAATATCTCAGAGTGTCTTTTTAAAATATCTTTAAGTTTATATGAATCTTTAAAACTCTTCCTCAAAAAGTAGGAAATTGCATATAAAAAACCAATATTCTGATATCTTTCAAAATTGAAAGAAGACTGAAGAAATAAACTCCTCAAAAATGTTATCAATATATCTTTCCTACTAAGCATTCTTTTTCACCTGGTTTAAAAATTTAAAGAAAAGTGAACTAAACACAACAAAAATAACAGAAATAAATGAAAGTTTCATAACTTCGTTTAAATAATACGAAAAACTTTTATTATAAACAAAATTATACAAATAATTAATTATAATGAAAGAAATAGAGACATATAAAAAACCTATAAATAACTCTAAAAAAATTGAAAAAAATATATATTTTCCAAAATTAAAATCTAATTTTTCTATTGATTTATCTATCCACAAATTCATAATATTTCTCATACTTCTAATTTGTCTTTCTAGATAAGAGTAAATTATACTAACAACTATTCCTCCAAAAAAAGAAAAATAAACTCCATATTTTGGTATAAGAATACTACAAACACCAGCCCCAATACATCCATTTGGCACAGGCATACCACCTATAGGCGGAAAATCAAGTATCACAAACTCAATCAACATACCACAAATAAAACCTTCAAAAGGATATCCCAATATAGTCCCACATATTAATCCAACCACAGATGGTCTGCTAATTGAAGACTGAAAAAAAGAAGTAGTATCTAAATTAAGTAAAGAAATAAGAAAATGAATATACCAAAATTCCATTAGCTCACCCTTACACTTATAACTAAGCTCTTTTCCTCATTACTATTATAATGATTTTCAAAGATACACCCAACAACTGAACCTTGATATGTTTTCTCTCTGTCTCTTATACACATCT
>JAOAEH010000056.1 GCA_026416895.1 Elusimicrobiales bacterium | reverse complement strand
AAAACCTTTATTATATATTATTTTTAACTTTTCTATACAATCATTAATTTCAGGATATGCTACAAACTGTTTTTCTTTTGTTTTTTCATATAACTCATCTTGTGTTTCTTTTAAAACATGTTTTATAAAAACTGTGTTTTTATCATTTAAAAAATCTAGCTGTCCTCCATATTTTAGTGATACTACTGGTCTTCCACATGCAAGTGATTCTAGAAATGGTAGTCCAAATGATTCAGCTTTAGAAAGTGATATATATATATCCGAGTTTCTATATAAATTTCCCATATCTTCTTCCGATAATTTATCTGTTATTATTTTTAATTTTGAATTTAATATTTTTTGGTATTTTTCTATTAATTTATTAAATGATGGTATTTCAAAGTTTTTATTTTTTTTAAATTGTGAATATGAAAGTTTTACCGTTAATCTTACATTATTATTATCTTTAAATGCTTTAGTAAAAGCTTCAAGGAGTATATCAAGAGATTCCCTTTTATGTGGTGATGATACAGTTAAAAAATTATTTATTTTATTTGTTTTTTTTGTTGGATAATAATAATTAGGATTGTATCCATATCTTAATATTTTTATTTTTTCCTTTTTAATACCTGAATTTATAAACACATTATACGTAAATGTTGATGGAACCAAAACCATATCAAGATATTTATTGATATTTTCAATCCAACTTTGTGGTAAATGAGTAAATTCATATACTAAAAATCCTATTTTAAATGAAGATTTAGGTAACATGTAGTATTTTAATGGGTGTTCAAAAGTAAAAATAATATCATACGTTTTATGTGAAACATATTTCTCGAGAAGTTCAAGATTAAAGTTTTTATCATAAAGAAAACCTTTTGTCTCATATATTGATATTTCTATTCCGTTTTTTATTAAACCTTTTAAAATTTCTCTTGCTACTTTTGCCCAACTTGTAATGCTTCTTATAATTCCAAAATATGTTATTCTAATATTATATGACATATCCAAAAAGGGTAATATTAGAGACTGACTATTCATGTAATTTAAAGTGCCTTACTTGTAAGCTATGGAATAATAATTATAGAAAATTGAGGGGAGAAGAAGAAAGAATGGAATTAGAGACTGCGGTATATCTTTGTGAGAGATTAAGAAAAGATAATGTAACAAGAATAACTTTTATAGGAGGAGAACCTTTTTTGTATAAAGATTTTTTAAAATTAGTTTTCAAAGTAAATGACATGGGATTTTTAACTTCAGTCGTTACTAATGGCACTTTGCTTACTGAGAATTTGATATTTGAAATTATAAAAAATAATTTATTTGATAAGATTATATTTTCTATAGATGGATATGCTGATATTCATGATAGAATTAGAGGAGAAAAGGGTGTTTATGGTAGAGTAGAAAATAATATTAAATTTTTGAACCACTTAAAGAGAAAGTATAATAAGAAAAAACCAGAGTTATTGATATATTTAACTGTTTCGTCTTATAATATTGATAAATTAGATTTAAGTGTTTCAAAAATTATTAGTTTAAATCCTTCTAAGATAAGACTACAGTTAGCAAGTTTTGTAAATAACAGTTTAATAGAGCAAACTAATAATTTTTTAGGGGGTGAATTTATAAGTATGCATTCGTATTTTAGTGAAATAAAAGATAAAATAGATTTAGAAAAGTTAAAAAATATTTTTTTAAATTTAAAAAAAATCCATGGGGGCAGAATTGTTGGAGAAAAAATTTTAGAGGATTTAAATACAAATTGTAGTTTTCTCTTTAAGAATGCCATAATAACACCTTCTGGAAAAATACTGCCATGTCCAATGCTTAATAATTTTTCAATTGGAAATTTAAAAGAAAGATCTTTGAGGGAAGTTTTTTTGGAAAATATTGATGTTATTTCAAAGATCAAGAACTTTTGTGAAGATGGAAAGCTTCCTATTTGTAGGCAGTGTTGTGTTGAAAAAGTTATAATATAAAATTATGAATTTTATGTATTCAAATAACATATTAGCAACTCTTTGTTATGTATATGACGGCAAAAGAGTTTTAATGCTACATAGAACAAAAAAGAAAAATGATATACATGCATATAAATATAATGGCCTTGGTGGAAAAATCGAGAAAAATGAGACTCCTTTGGAATGTGTTATAAGAGAGGTTAAAGAAGAGAGTGGTTTAAAAATAAAAAAACCTATACTTAAAGGTATACTTCGCTTTCCGAATTTTGATGGAAAAAATTGTTGGACAGTTTTTGTCTACCTTGCAAATATATTTTATGGAAGTATTAAAAAGTCAGATGAAGGAGAGCTTTTATGGATTAATTTAGAAAAATTATCCAAAATTAATATTTGGGAAGGAGATAAGTATTTTATCAAGTATGTTTTTAAGGAAAATATTTTCTTTTATGGAGTTTTTTATTATAAAAAAGGAAAATTAGTTGATTTCAAATTAAAATTATTAAAGTCTTTATAGTTTATACTTAAATTAAATTGATTAAGTAAAATAAAAAATGATGGATTTGTTTTATGATCAAAAGAAATAAATTTTATGTTATAGGACTTATGTCTGGTACAAGCTGTGATGGACTTAGCATTGCGTATTGTGAAGTTTCTTTTAAACCTAAAAATTTAAAAGTACTTAAATTTGAAAATTATTCATATTCTAAATCTTTTCAAATAAATATAATGAAAGCACGAGAATTTAAAACTTCAGATATTATCAATCTTAGCTTTAAACTTGGTAATATTTGGGCAGATATGGTTTATAACTTTATTAAAAAGTTTAAAATAAAAAGAATTGATCTTATATCAAGCCATGGTCAAACTATATATCATGACTCAACCAAAAAAGTTACATTTCAAATAGGGGAGGTTGAATTTATTACCAGAAAATTTAATGTTCCTGTAGCTTATGATTTTAGAATAGGTGATATTGTTTTTGGTGGAGAAGGTGCTCCGCTGATACCATTTTTTGATGAGTTTTTATTTGGTGATAATGATAAGATTATGTGTTTGTTAAATATTGGTGGAATTTCTAATATAACTATTACTGGTGGTGGAATTAAAACATTTGGTTTTGATACAGGACCTGGTAATAGTTTGATGGATTGGGCTGTTAGAATTTATACTAAAGATAGGGAAAGCTATGATAAAAATGGTTTTCTTGCTTCTAAGGGAGTTATAAATTATTCAAAGATAGAAAGATTTATGAAAAATCCCTTTTTCCATAAAAAACCACCAAAATCACTTGATAGAGAAGAATTTGGTATAGAATTTATAAAAAAAAGTTTTGATTTTAAAAAAGAAAAGATAGAGGATATCTTGGCAACATTGAATTATTTTACAGCTTTGTGTGTAAAATATTCGGTAGACAAATTTGTAAAAGCAGAGATATCAGAAGTAGTTGTAAGTGGAGGTGGTAGTTTTAATAATACATTGATGAATAATCTCCAAAAATTGTTTAAGGATATTCCTGTAAACAGTATTTTAAAATATAATATACATCCATTAGCAAAAGAAGCTGCAGGATTTGCATTGCTTGGAGCATGTAGAGTTGCAGGTATACCATCTAATTGTCCTAATGTTACAGGAGCAAAAAAAAGAGTAGTTCTTGGGAAATTGTCTTTGCCTTAGTTTTAAATATTGACTTTTTATAAATAGATTTGTAACATAGGTTATGAGAGCATTGCTCTTAAAAAATATTTAAGGAGGGTTTTAAAATGATAACTAGTATTAATTCTAATGTTGAAGAATATTTAAAAAGTGTTATAGATGATGTTAAAAAAAGAAACCCTGGTGAAAAAGAGTTTCATCAGGCGGTTGAAGAAGTTTTATCAACTCTTGGTCCTGCTTTAGAGAGACATCCCGAATATATCAAGGCGAGAATTGTAAATAGAATAGTTGAACCAGAAAGGATTATTATGTTTAGGGTAGTTTGGCAGGATGATAGGGGTGAGATACATGTTAATAAAGGATATAGAGTTCAATTTAATAGTGCAATAGGACCTTATAAAGGTGGTCTTAGATTTCATCCTTCGGTTAATTTAGGTATACTTAAGTTTTTAGGATTTGAGCAGATATTTAAAAATTCTCTTACCACTTTACCTATGGGTGGGGGTAAAGGAGGTTCAGATTTTGATCCTAGAGGAAAAAGCGATAATGAAATTATGAGATTTTGTCAGGCTTTTATGACAGAACTTTTTAGGCATATTGGGCCTGACTGTGATGTTCCTGCAGGTGATATTGGTGTTGGAACTAAGGAAATTGGATATCTTTTTGGTCAGTATAAAAAGATTGTAAATGAGTTTACTGGAGTTTTAACTGGGAAAGGTCTCACCTGGGGCGGTTCCTTAATAAGACCTGAGGCTACAGGATTTGGTGTTGTGTATTTTGCTGAAGAGATGTTAAAAACTAAGGGAGATAGCCTTAGAGGGAAGAGAGTTGCTATTTCTGGATTTGGTAATGTAGCATGGGGAGCTGCTTTAAAAGCAACAGAACTTGGGGCAAAAGTTGTCACAATATCAGGCCCTGATGGGTTTGTATTAGATGAAGATGGGATATCTGGTGAAAAAATTGATTATCTTCTTAAGATGAGGGCTTCAGGTAGAGATGAAGTTAAAATGTATGTAGAAAAGTTTAGGAATGCTAAGTTTTTTGAAGGTAAAAGACCATGGGGAGTAAAAGTAGATATTGCTTTGCCGTGTGCGACTCAGAATGAGTTAGATGAAAATGATGCTAAAGAATTAGTGAAGAATGGCTGCATATGTGTATGTGAAGGTGCAAATATGCCATCGACTCCTGGTGCTATAGAGATATTTAGGTCAGCAAAAATATTATATGCTCCTGGTAAAGCTTCAAATGCAGGCGGAGTTGCAACAAGTGGTCTTGAAATGACTCAAAACTCTATTAGAATGAGTTGGTCCAGGGAAGAAGTTGATAGACATTTGAGAAGCATAATGAAAAATATACATGATACTTGTCTTAAAACAAGCGAAGAATATGGAGTTAAAGGTGATTACATGACTGGTGCAAATATAGCTGGCTTCCTTAAAGTTGCAGATGCGATGTTAGCTCAAGGTATTATATAATAAGTTCTTTAAACCCCGGATATATTTTTATATAACATCCGGGGTTTTTTATTTTGGAGATTTTATGGAGATTAGAGGCAATGAGATATTCGAGAAACTCATGCCTTTTAGAATAAAAAATATTCTTATAGTTGCTTCTTTATACGATTCTTTTATGTTTATAGATGATGATATATTTTTAGATACTCTTGGCTTTGGATATTATGCAAGAGATAATATTGGTATAGAAAAGGCTAAAAATATTGATGATGCATTGAAAATACTTGAAAAAAATAAATTTGATCTTATTATTTTAGTTATCCAGAGTGCGGAATTCGATATGGATAGCTTTGTTAAAACAGTAAAAGTTGATTATTCAACCCCTCTTGTTATATTATCTTTTAGTCTTCAAGATATTAATCTGTTAAGTGATGAAGTTAAAAAAAAGATTGATTATTTGTTTCTTTGGCAAGGAGACACTCGAATATTTTCTTCTATAATAAATTTAGTTGAAGATAAAATTAATCTAAAACATGATCTTTCTTTCGGGGTTCAATGTGTTATGCTTGTAGAAGATAATATAAGATTTTATTCTATGTATTTGCCGATAATATATAATGAGATGATAAAACAAATGCAAATAGTTATGGCTGATGATATGAGTTCATCAAGAAAACTTCTTAGAATGCGAGCTCGTCCAAAAATTGTGCTTTTCAATAATTATTATGATGCTTGGAATTTTTTTGAACACTACCATAATAATCTTCTTGGAGTTATAACAGATGTAGAATATCCTGGAGGAAACTCACAAGAGAAAGCAGGTTTATTGCTTGCAAGAAAAATAAAAGAAAAAATCCCGGATATGCCTGTTTTAGTTCAGTCATCTAATCAGATTTATGAGAAGAAAGCTTTAAGTATAGGTTCATCTTTTCTTAACAAAAACTCATCAGATCTTTCTAAACAATTAAGAAATTTTATTACAAGATATTTTGGATTTGGTGATTTTGTTTTTGATGATGGTACAGGTAAAGAAATTGCTCGTGCTTATGATTTACAATCTATGATAAAAGTTCTTAAAGTAATTCCGGAAAAATCCCTTTTATATCATGCTTCTAGAAATCATTTTTCAAAATGGCTTCTTGCCAGAACTGAGTTCGAAATAGCTTATAAGATAAAACCTAAAAAAATAGAGGAATTTTCAAATACATCTGAAATTAGAAATTACTTAATTGAAACTATACATCAATTTATGTATAGAACTCATCTTGGTGCTATTGTTAAATTTGACAGAAATAGATATTCCTCAGATATTCCTTTTGCTAAAATTGGAAATGGCTCGGTAGGTGGAAAAGCTAGAGGACTTGCTTTTTTGAATTATCTTCTTGGAAAGGATATGATCCCTGACGAGATGTATGGTATTAAAGTAAAGACTCCTAATTCTGTCGTAATTGCATCTGATGTGTTTGATTTTTTTATAGAGCATAACAATTTAGATAGTTTTATATCTGGAGATTATTCTGAGATAGAACTTTCAAAAATATTTGAAAATGTAAATCTTCCAGACTATGCTTTAAGAGACATTGTATCGCTTGTAGAAAAAATTAAAGGTCCTATTGCTGTTAGATCTTCTTCAATACTTGAAGATTCTAAAAATTATCCTTTTGCAGGAATATACAAGACTTTTATGATACCAAAGGTTGAAAAATTGTCTGAAATGGTTAGTTTAATTGAGAAAGCGATCAAGCTTATATATGCTTCTATTTATTCTGCTGAAGCTAAAGAATTTAGGAAGATGAATCCATTGATTCCTGATGAAGAAAAAATGTCAATTATCATTCAAGAAGTTGTGGGTAGAGAGTATATTAAGGGTTATTATTTCCCATTACTTTCTGGTGTAATTCAATCTTGTAATTTTTATCCAATACATCCATTGAAATCTGAAGATCCAATAATTCACATTGCAGCAGGGCTTGGAGAAGTAGTTGTAAGTGGAAAGTATTTTATGAGATATTCTCCTTTATATCCAAATATAATACACCAATTATCAAATAATTCAGAGATTGTTAAAAATTCTCAAAAAAAAATTATTGGAATTTCTCTTGACAAACAAACATCTCTTTCTTATTTTGGTTGTTCTAGTATAAAAGAAATAGATGTTGAAAGTATAGAACCATCTCCAGAAATGAAATTACTTTATTCAACTTATTTTATTGATGATGATAAAATTGTTGATGGATATATTAAAAATGGTATTCCACTTTTAACTATTTTTCCTATTATAAGATCTGAAAACTTTTTTCTTAATAAAGTTTTTGTTGATATAGTAAATAGAATAACTGATTATATGGGTAGTAATGTTGAAATTGAGTTTGCTTTTGATATGGATTGTTCTAATTCTTATATGTCGCTTTATCTTCTTCAAGTTAGAAATCTTGTTTCAAAATTTTATAGTAAAAAATATAATATTGATTATAAAAATTCTAAAAAGATAGTTGAATCTAATAAAGCTGTTGGAAATTCTTTTATTAATGATATCATTGATATTGTTTATGTGAAAGAGGATTCTTTTAACAATATGGAGACATTTGATATTGCAAAGGAAATTTCAGAGATAAACAGTATATGTAAAAAAGAAAACAGAAGATACATACTTATTGGACCTGGTAGATGGGGTAGCAGTGATAGATATCTTGGGATTCCTGTAAAGTGGAATGATATATCTATGTCAAAAACTATTATTGAAGTAGCTTTTAAAAACTTTAACGTTGAGCCATCATATGGAACTCATTTTTTTCACAATATAGTAGCTATGAATATACCATACTTTTCTGTTGATGTAGATGGAATTAACTGGAAAGAGATAAATAGTATGGTTAAAGTTTTAGAAAAAAAATATATTAAATGGGTTAGAAGCAATTATAATTTGGTTGTATTAGTTCAAGATGGTAAAGGTTTTATTTTTGTTGAAATTTGAATTATGAATTTTAAAATACCTTCGTATCACCTTCTTCTTTTAAAAAAGACATCTCGTACGCTTAATTTCAGTTTTATTATTATGCCACCATATATTAGATACATGCTTTCATATGGTTATCTTGTTGCAAGGGCAATGGATAGTGTTGTTGATAATAGTAGCCTTGATAATAAAATTAAGTTTAAATTTATTGAAGCTGTGAAAGATTTTGTTTTTGAGGATTCTTTAAATTTTTTTTCATATAATTTTTTAAAAGATTTAACTCAAAATATGAACAAATATGAATCTGAACTTGTTATAAATTTAGGTGAGATAATAAAATATTTTAAATCTAATGTTTCTTTTTATGATATAAGTATTTTTAAAAAATTGATATGTAGTCTTTTTAAAGGTATGAGCATAGATATATTTGATTTTAAAGATGGATGTATAGAAAATATGCAGATTTTAGATAGATATGTATCTTTAATTGGGGGCATGCCAGCAATATATTGGTATAATGTATATAAAACTTATAAACCATCTATTTTTAAAATAAATCTATACTCGTCTGCTTATAGAATAGGTAAAGCACTTCAATATACAAATATACTTAAAGATCTCAGTGAAGATATATATAAAGGAAGATGTTACATACCCTCTTCATACTTACGAGAAAAAAATATAAATATAGAAGAACTTAAAAATCCTTTATCTATTTGTAAAATTAAGGATTTTATAAAGTCGATTATGATAATTTGTGTTGATTTTTTTGATGAATCTGAAAAACTTATTTCTGCTATAGATTCATCTGAATTTACACTTAAGCTTTCTCTTATCTGGCCTATATATTGGGCTATGGATACACTTCAGTTAGTTTATGAAAAAAATCCTCTCAAATCTAAAATTAAAATATCTAAGTTTTCTGTTTATAAAACGCTTATCAAATCCCCTTTCTTATTAAGCAATTCGGTTTTTTCTCAAGGTTATCGGTTTAGAAGGGAAGTTCTTATGCTTTCTTTAAACTCATAGAAAGATTTTTGTTATAATATAGATTATTAGTCCTTTGATTTAGCAGTATGAATTTATTTATTGTTTTTTTAGTTATATTTAATATTAAATTTTGGAGTGAAGTATATAAAGTTGATTCATTTGTTTTTGATTTTGAGAGCGGTTGGAATTCAACAAAGGGAAGCGATCCTAACTCTTCTTTAAAAATAGAAAAAGGTTCTAGTTATGCAGAGTTTATAAAGCTAGAGGATGAACTTTCGGATTTTTATATTAAATCTCGACTTGAAGAACAAAGACAACAGATAGAAGCTAAAGCTTTAAAACCAAGTTCAGTTAAAGTTACAAATATTCATACAAAATCTAAAGCTTATTATTTTACTTATCGAGATAAAAAGGAGAGTACAATTGCTCTTTTTAGTTATGATGGTTTGACATATTCATTTGTGTCTAGTGGAATTGATGAAGATTCATTTAAAAAAATGATATTTACTTTTAGGAAAGAGGGAGAATCTATTGAAATTGCTAAACCACAACCAAAACCTAAAAAAAATATTTCAAAGCCTAAACCTATAGAAGATACTAATCTTCAGTATGTTTTAATATCAGAAAAAGTTTTATCTACATCTTCGCTAGATTCTTCTACTTATTCATTTATTTCTACTAATCAAATATCTTCTGATACAGAAACAATAAAATTTGAAGATATTAATAAATCTTCTGAAGTTATAGAATTAGAGAAAGTTGAATCAGAAAAACAAGTTGTAGAAAAAACTTTTTTGCAAAACTTATCAGAATATTTTAAATCTCACCGTCAAAATGTAAAATTAGTTATTGAAAGAAAACCTTTATCTCCATATTTTTCTCTTATTCTTATTTTTTTATATATTGTGGCTTCTCTATTTTTTAAATTTAAGTTTTCCAAATATACCAACTTAAAGATTAAGCCGTATCCAAAAGAACTTCCAGCTGATTTTTTATTTCCATTTATAATAACAAGAGTTAAAACATCGAAAGAGACTATTTATCAGATAATAACTAGAACTGGTCAGTTTTTATCAGCCTCTATTACTTATCCTTATCATTCGATATATTCATCATCTCTTATATTATTGATATTTTTCCATTTAGCTTGGAGTTTTATTTCTTTGTTTGATAGTAATATCTTTTATTATATATTTTTATCAATTCCGTTTGGGAATTATATTCTTTCTTTTGTTGAAATTCCGTTTTTATTAGTTTATGTGTGGTGTTACATTGTTAAAAAAAGAACCCCATTAAAGTTAATTTTAAAAGACCCTCAGATGAATGAAATTGCTCAGGTTGTAAATAATGAGAATGAATCTTTCATCGTAAAAGATGCTAAAGGAAAAGATGCTATTAAAATTAAAAGAGTTGGATTTTGGAAAAGAAAGTATATTTTCTTTGATGAGGATAATACTAAATTTATGGAAATAAAAGATGAATATCCTATTATATGGATTGTTACAAAAATTTTAGGCAATTATATTTTAAAAAAGAGATGTTATTATTCTATAAGGAATGAAAAAGGAGATTTAGTTGGTTTTTTATATTTAGATAGCAATAATTATGATTCATATCAAATACATTTTGATTTTGATTATATGAGGCTTGTAAATTCAACTCAGCTTGTTGCTGCTATGCTTTATATTATATCTGTAGACAAGGAAAAACATATTTTAACACTTTAATTATCTTAACATGTCTAAGTATATATATGGAATTAATACTGTAAAAGAGGCTTTAGATAAATCAAAAAGAAAGATTTATCGTTTAATAGTAGAAAATTCAAGTGGTTCAAAACTTATGGATATTATAAAACTTGCTAATAAGAAAAAAGTATCTGTTCAATTTGCTCCAAAAAAGTTATTGGATAAGTTAACTCATTATGCTAATCATCAAAATATTGTTTTAGAAATTGATGAGGTAAAATTTTATTCCATAGATGATGCTATTGAAGAGTTTTTTGATATAAAAAGTTTGTGTTGGTTAGCTGTAGATGGTGTTAGTGATCCACAGAATTTTGGAAGTATAATAAGGAATTCTGCATGTTTCGGTTTTTCAGCAATAATCTTTTCTCAAGATAGAAACTGTCAGATAACTCCAACAGTAGAGAAAATAGCATCTGGAGCAGTAGAGCTAATTAAATTTATTAGGGTTATAAATCTTAATTCATCACTAGAGTATTTAAAATCAAAAGGCTTTTGGATTTATGGGTCTTCTCCTTCAGGTAAGGATATTAGGAAAATTAATTTTAATTTTCCTATTGTGTTAGTAGTAGGATCTGAAGGAGAAGGGATAAGGATAAAAACACTTCAACATTGTGATGAAGTAGTTTCTATTCCTCAAATAAAAGAATTTGATAGTTTAAATGTTTCTGTTGCTTCAGCTATATTGATGTATGAAATAAGGAGAAGAATTTAATCAATTAAAAAGGTAAAATATTATTATGCACAAAGATATAAAGGAGATATTATTTTCAAAAGAAGTTATATCAAAAAGAGTTAATGAGCTTGCAAGAATGATAAGTTTAGATTATAAAAATAAGAATCTTTTTATGGTTGGAGTTTTAAAAGGCTGTTTTATGTTCATTTCTGATCTTGTGAAAAATGTAAAGTTGAATTTAAATATTGATTTTATGATGATATCTTCTTATGATGGTAAACAATCAAGTGGTGTAGTTAGAATACTTTTAGATCTTAAACAGTCCATAGAAGGCAAGGATGTATTAATAGTAGAAGATATAGTTGACACAGGTCTTACAATAAATTATCTTGTTAAAAACATGAAGGCAAGAAAACCTGCTTCTTTAGAAGTTTGCACTCTTCTTAATAAACCTTCTTGTCGCAAGGTTAGAGTTAAGCTTAAATATGTAGGTTTTGATATTCCAAATAAATTTGTAGTGGGATATGGATTAGACTATAAAGAATATTATAGGAATTTACCTTATATAGGGGTTTTAAAGGATGAGGTCATATGAAAAGAAATACTACATTTAAACAGATAATAATATGGTTTTTATTTTTTATTCTTCTTGGTGGTATTTATAGCAGTTTAATTATAAATGAAAGAGAAAAAGAGGTTCCATATTCTTATTTTAGGTTGAAACTTAAAGAGAAACAAGTAAAAAAAGTTTATATATCTAACGATACTGTGAGAGGTGAAATTTTAGAAAATGGCAAAGTTATAAAGTTTAGAACAATACCACTTTCTGATCCTCAGCTAGTTAAAGATATGGAAGAGGCAGGTGTTGAGGTTTTCCAAGGTGTACCTGATAGAAGTTGGATAACAACAATTTTATTCAATATTGGTTGGATAATTTTATTTATACTTGCTTGGTGGTTTATATTTTTTAGACAAGCAAATGTTGCTGGAAAGCAAGCAATGAATTTTGCAAAATCAAGAGCAAGACAAGTTGATCCTAAAAAAAACAGAGTAACGTTTAAAGATGTTGCTGGTTGTGATGAGGCAAAGGAAGAATTACTTGATATAGTTGA
>JAOAEH010000085.1 GCA_026416895.1 Elusimicrobiales bacterium | reverse complement strand
AAAAACTATTAATTTTGGGATAATATATGGGCTTACACCTATTGGTTTAGCTAGCGAACTTTTAATTGATAGGAGTATGGCTTCTCAATATATAAAAAGTTATTTTGAAATATATCCAGGTGTAAAAAAATGGAGCCAAGAAGTAGTTTCATTTGTTAGGAATAATGGTTATGCTGTTAATTTTTTTGGTAGACGTAGATATTTAAATGACATAAATTCAAAAAATAAAGCATTGAAAATGGCTAGTGAAAGAATGGCTATAAATATGCCTGTGCAGAGTGGTTCGAGTGATATAATAAAAAAGGCTATGGTAGAAATATATAAAACTTTTAAAAATAATGAAAAAGTTAGGCTTTTATTGCAAATTCATGATGAATTGTTGTTTGAGATTTGTAGAGATGAAGTTTTTAAAATAGTTCCTCAGATTAAGGAAATAATGGAAAATATTTTTAGTTTTGATGTTCCTCTTGAAGTAAATGTAAAATATGGTGAAAGATGGGGGGAGTTGAAGTGAGTTTATGGAAAAAGAGGTGTATTTTAAACTTAAATAGAATTTCTAAAAAAGGGAAGCTTTTAATTGGAATAACTGGTAGTATAGGAAGTGGAAAAACTACTTTTTTAAAATTTCTCTCAAAATTTGGGGTGCATGTTATATCTAGTGATGAAATAGTTAATGAGATCTTGACACAGAGGTATTACTGTAGTATAATTTTAGCAAGGTATCCTATTGTAGTGGATTCTAAATATAGTATAAATCGGAAAAAATTAGCTCGATTAATATTTAGTGATGTTAAGGCGAAAAAATTTATAGAAGATTTGATTCACCCTAAAATTGCTGCTCGTATTATTAAAATTTTGAAAAATACGCAGCATAAAATTGTAGCAATAGAAGTGCCTCTTCTTTTTGAAGTTGAGCTTGAAAAAGGATTTGATTTAATAGTGTGTATTGCAGCAAGTGAAAAGAAAATTATTGAAAGATTAAAAAGGGATAGAAAAATGAAATTTTTTGATTTTAATTTAATCAAAAAAAATCAATTACCTGCTGATTTAAAGTTAAAAAAATCAGATATTGTTGTTTTTAATGATTTTGATATTATAAATCTTAAAGTAAAAGCTAAAGAAATTTTTAATGTTTTTAAACTTTTATTAAAAGTAAAAATATTAAAACAAGGAGAGTGTTATGGAAGAAGTTAATAATTACAACAAAAGTTATGAGGTTGAATCTCATCTTATATCCAAGCCTGATATAAATACATTATCTAAAATGACAATAAGTGAGTTAATAAAGATAGCTGAAAAATATAATATTGAAGATATAAGTGATTTAAAAAAACAAGATATAATATCAAAAATAATGGAAGCTCAAGCTAAAGAAAATGGACTTGTGAGAGGTGCAGGGGTTCTTGATATTCATAGTGAAGGGTATGGTTTTTTAAGATCTAAAGAATACAATTATGTTACTAGTTCTGATGATATATATGTATCACCTTCTCAAATAAAAAAGTTAGGACTCAGAAAGGGAGATGAAATATATGGTATTATGAGACCTCCAAAAGAGGGTGAAAAATATTTTGCTTTACTTCAGGTTGAAAGTATAAATGGAATTCCACTTGAAAAATTGAAAAATAGGCCTTTTTTTGATAATTTAACTCCTCTACACCCGAATAAAAGATTTATTTTAGAAACAAATAGAAATGAACTTACTACAAGAGTAATAGATTTGATATGTCCAATAGGTAAAGGACAAAGAGCATTAATAGTATCTCCTCCTAAAGCTGGAAAAACTATGATCCTTCAAAAAATTGCCAATGCTTTAAGTACTAATCATCCAGAGGTGGAATTGATAGTTTTGTTGATAGATGAAAGACCAGAAGAAGTTACTGATATGAGAAGATCTGTAAAAGGAGATGTTATTGCTTCTACATTTGATGAGCCTGCAGATAGACATGTGCAAGTAGCAGAGATAGTTCTTGAGCGAGCTAAAAGGTTAGTGGAGATGAAGAAAGATGTAGTTATATTGCTTGATTCAATAACTAGACTTGCAAGGGCTTATAATACTATTACACCATCAAGCGGTAGAGTTTTATCTGGAGGGCTAGAAGCTACTTCACTTCAGCGCCCAAAAAGATTTTTTGGTGCAGCCAGAAACATAGAAGAAGGAGGTTCTCTTACTATAATTGCAACGGCTTTAGTTGAAACAGGTAGTAGGATGGATGATGTTATTTTTGAAGAGTTTAAAGGTACTGGTAACTCAGAAGTATATCTTGACAGAAAACTTTCAGATAGAAGAATATTTCCTGCAATTGATATAAATAAAACTTCTACACGTAAAGAAGAATTACTTTTGAGCGAAGAAGAACTTAATAAAGTTTGGATATTAAGAAAAGTACTTGCGCCACTTTCTCCTATTGATGCTATGGAGCTTCTCCTTAGTAAACTTAGTGCTACTAAATCAAATAAAGATTTTCTTAAATCTATGGAAGGTGGGAATTGATTTATATAAAATCCTTAGCACAATTAGCATCATTGCATCCAAATGAATCTGTTTTAGAATCATAAAAGTAAATATAATTAGGGTTATATCTTGAAGGAGGAGGGGTAGGTTCAGGTTTCCTTTGAGCAAGTATGTGATAATTATTACCTATAACTTTTATTTGAATTATAAAATATTTAAGTTCGCATGTTTTATCTTTGCATATATTTTTATCCTTATCGTATATTTCAATAGAAAAATCATCGAATCTTTCAGTATATTTACCTTTTCTTAAGCGAACTTCTTCTTGAGCATTTTTTATTTCATACATTACTTTTGTTGCCTCTACTACTCTAAATCTTTCTATTGTTCTTATATAGATTGGAGCAGATATCGAAGCTAAAGTTGAAATTATTATTATGACTATGAGTAGTTCTATTAATGTAAAAGATTTTTTCATTTATTTAACCCCTTTGTTCTTTTTTGCGCCCGGCGCGATTCGAACGCGCGGCCACCCGCTTAAAAGGCGGATGCTCTACCACTGAGCTACGGGCGCACTAAACTTCATTATATAATTTTTTTAAGAATTTAACAAATTGAATAATTTACAGTACTCTTTAAATAATATATAATTTTTGTTATGCAGTGGATATTACAATTGCCAGCTCTTGTTTTTTCGGTAATAATACATGAATATGCTCATGGATATGTTGCATACAAAAAAGGTGATGATACTGCATATTTGATGGGTAGACTTACACTAAATCCTCTGCCACACCTTGATTTAGTTGGTAGTTTAATTGTTCCTTTAGTTACAATATTAAGTGGAATTCCTGTTATAGGATGGGCTAAACCTGTTCCTATTAATCCTTATAGAATGTATGAGTATAATAAATCTATTATATATGTTTCACTAGCTGGCCCAGTTGCTAATATTTTACTATCTTTTTTTTCAGCTATTTTATTAACAATTATGTATTATTTATCTGTTCATACTATAAATTTTTTTCTTCCTTTAATCTATATATTTCAGTATCTTATAGTTATAAATCTTGTACTTGCATTTTTTAATCTTTTTCCTATATACCCTCTTGATGGTGGACAGGTTTTTATGAATTTGTTGCCTTATCGATATAGAGAAAAATATGAAAAAATTATACCATATGGAATTTATATAATTATATTTCTTGTTATAACAGGCCTAATAAAATTTTGGATAGTTTTACCTCTGAAATATTTTCTTCATTTTTATAAAATTCTAGGACTTTCTGTCTAGAGGTTATATGGCTGTGGTTTTATCTGGTATGAGACCTACAGGAAGAATTCATTTAGGTAACTATTGGGGAGCACTTTATAATTTTATAAAACTTCAAGATAGTTATGAGTGTTATTTTTTTGTTGCAGATTTACATTCTTTAACTACTTACCATAACTATCAAACTAAATTATATGAAAATACATTTATGATGGTGGTGGATTGGCTAGCAGCAGGTATTGATCCAAAGAAATGTGTGATATTTAAACAATCTGATATTTATGAACATTCCCAGCTTCACTTAATACTTTCAATGGTAACTCCTATTTCATGGCTATTGAGAAATCCTACTTTTAAAGAACAATTGTTAGAACTTTATGAAAGAAGATATCGTGGGCAAGAAGAGAAAGCTAAAAAAGCTAATGGTTCAACGAGAAAAATAGCAGAAATATCTGGCATAGATGAAGAGACTCAAAATGTTTTGCTCAGTGAAATTGCTAATTATGGTTTTTTAGGTTATCCTGTACTTCAAAGCGCAGATATACTTTTGTATGATGCTGACTATGTTCCAGTTGGTAAAGATCAACTTGCTCATATTGAAATAACTAGACATATAGCTGCAAGATTTAATTCAATATTTAAAACTAAAATTTTTAAAGAACCTGAACCTTTACTTACTTCTACTCCTATTTTACCTGGTTTAGATGCTAAAAAAATGTCGAAATCTTATAGCAACACAATAGAATTAGGTGAACATGATGACCAACTTTATAAAAAAATAATGAAAATGTATACAGATCCTAAAAAAATTAAGATAAATGATCTTGGTAATCCAGATGGATGTGTAGTTTTTGCTTTTCATAAGGTTTATAATGATGAATATATGAAAGTAGAATTAGATTGTAGGAATGGTAAAATTGGTTGTGTTGCATGTAAAAAAAATTTGTTTGAAATATTGAATCCTTGGATGAAAAATATTGATGAAAAAAGAAAAAAATATATTGATAATCATAGATTAATAAAAGAAATTATTGAGCAAGGTAATGAGAAAGCTCGTTCGAAAGCTTCAAAAAAATTAAGAGAAGTTATGAAAATAATGGGATTAATATGAGTTTAATAGATGTTAATCTTGAAATATTTGAAGGTCCTCTTGATTTACTTTTGTATCTTGTAAAAAAAAATAATCTGGATATATATGATATTCCTATATCTCAGATTACGCAACAGTATTTGGAATATTTGGAAGTAATGAAGGAACTAGACCTTGATATAGCAGGAGATTTTCTTATAATGGCAGCAACTTTAATGCAAATAAAGATAAAAATGTTAATATTTAAATCTGAAAATAATGACGAAGAAGATGATCCTCGAGTAGAGCTTGCTGAAATGTTAAAGGAGTATGAGAAATATAAAATGGTTACTTCTTTTTTATCTGAACGTTATAATAAATTTAAAGATGTTTTTTATAGAGGATCTCCTATTTTCTCAAATGAGGATAAACACCTTGAAGTTGATATAAGGCTTCTAATAGATGCAGTTAAGAGAGCTTTTGAAAGAGTTGGTAATAAAACAGAAATAGAGATTGAAGATGTTCCAATAGAATCAAGAATTGAAAAAATTTTAAGTTTATTGTCAAATAAAAACTATCTTGTTTTAGATGAGCTTTTTAAAGATGAGAAGACAAAAAGAGCGATAGTAACAGTTTTTCTTGCTTTGCTTGAACTTGTTAAAATTAATAAAATTAGAGTTATTCAAGAAGAGCAGTTTGGAGAAGTTAAAATATATTTAGTTTAAAAATTGTTTGAGGGCGGTAGTTATGGAGAGAGAAGATTTATTAAAAGTTATTGAAACTTTACTTTTTATAACAGATGAACCATTAACTTCTTCAAAAATATCAAAGATATGTGAATTGAATGATGATAAGTTAGTTGAAAGTATTATTGAAGAATTGAGATATAGATATGATTCCCAAAATAGTGCCATATCAATTGTAAAAGTAGCAGGTGGTTGGCAAATGGCAACAAGGCCTCAATATTCTTTATGGGTTAGAAAACTTTATAGTACTAGACTTAATTTGCGCCTTTCTAATGCTGCTTTAGAAGTTTTAGGAATAATTGCATACCGTCAACCAATAACTAGGGCAGAGATAGAAGCGATAAGAGGTGTAGATTCTTCCGGTCCAATTGAGACTCTTCTTGAAAGAAAACTTATAACGAGTATTGGTAGGAAAGAGGTTATTGGTAGGCCTATAATGTATGGCACTACTGATGAATTTCTCAAGCAGTTTGGTTTAAATAGTATTGAAGATTTACCTAAAATAGATACACTAGTTGATTCGAGGGTATTGAGTAATATAAAGCAAAATTTGAATGAAATCTCTAATAATATAAGTTTAGAAAATATTGAAAATTCATCTCAAGATATAAAAGAAAATTGAAAAATTTATTTAAAATGAAACCTCATTTGAGAAAAGATATATTTAGTTCATGTTGGGTAATTATAAATGATGAAAGAAGTAAAAGGCCAAATGATTATGTTGATTCTAATATAATTTGTCCTTTCTGTCCAGGAAATGAAAAACAGACTCCTGTTGCCATTTTAGAAAGAAAAAGAGGTAATAAATGGTACATAAGGGTAGTTGAAAATAAATATCCTGCTTTAGTTGAAAATAATAATAATGTTTTAGAGAAAGAAGGAATATTTTTTAAATATTTTTTTAATGGAAGACATGAAGTTATTATAGAAACACCTCTACACAGAGAAAATTTTTATAATATAAAACATCTGTCTGAGATTTTTGAGGTTTATTCATTTAGAATGAATTATCTTTATTCGTTAAAAAATTCGAAATATGTTATGCTTTTTAAAAACTATGGTGTAAATGCTGGAGCTAGTTTAAAACATCCTCACTCACAAATAATATCTTTACCAATTATTCCTGTTAGAGTTGAAGATGAGGTTAAGAGGTTCAGATATTATTTTTATAAATACAGAAGATGTCTTATGTGTGATGTTATAGAAAATGAGATTATGCTTAAAAAGAGAGTATTTTATATAGATGATTTTTTTATTGTTTTTGCTCCTTTTGCCTCTAGATTTAATTTTGAAATTTGGATAGCTCCATTAAAACATGAAAAGGATTTTTTTAATGAGGAAAATTTTAATGGTTTAGCAGATATTTTTAGATTGGTGCTTAAAAAACTCCATAGAATATTTGATGATTTGTCTTATAATATGATATTTCATACAGCTCCTAAGAATGTAGAAAATTTTCACTGGCATATTGAAATACTTCCAAAGCTTGCTATGCCTGCTGGCTTTGAATGGGGAAGTGGTTTTTATATAAATTCTGTTTCTCCTGAACAAGCTATTAAAATTCTTAAATTAGGTAAAAAAATTAATTGAGGAGGTTGAATGAAAATAGCTATTGTTAGTTCTGAAGCTTTTCCTTTTTGTAAAACTGGAGGTTTAGGAGATGTAGTTGGTGCAGTTTCAAATTGTTTGTCAAAAGAAAACGGTATTGAGGTAGTCCTTTTTATTCCTAAATATAGGGATATAGGTAAGACTGCTTTTTCACCTAAAAAGATCTTTGGTAATTTTATTGTTCCTGTTTCTGATAGATTTGAAGAGGTAAATCTTTATCATCTTGAGTGGGGAAAAGTAAAGGTTTATCTTATAGATAATCCACATTATTTTGATAGACCAGGACTTTATAAAAGTGATTCAGGAGATTATCCTGATAATGATGAAAGGTTTATATTTTTTCAAAGAGGAGTTTTAGAGAGTTGTAAATTTTTAGGGTTTAAACCTGATATAATTTGGTGTCATGATTGGCAAACTGGATTAATACCAGCTTACCTTAAAACAATTTACAGCATAGATGCTTTTTTTGTTAAAACCAAAACAGTTTTTACTATTCATAATATAGCTTATCAAGGTTTTTTTGGAAGAGATTCTTTTATAAAAGCTGGTTTTTCATGGTTTGATTTTACACCAGATAAGTTAGAGTATTATGGTGGAATTAATTTTATGAAAGCTGGAATAAATTATGCAGATATTATTACTACCGTTAGTCCTAGTTATGCTCGCGAAATATGTGAGGATTCCATTTTAGGTAAAGGATTAGAGGGTGTACTTAATAATAGAAAAGATAGACTTTATGGAATTCTTAATGGAATAGATACTGATATTTGGAATCCAGCAACAGATAATTTTATATATCGTGAATATGATTCTAAAAACTTTTGGAGATTTAAACCATTTTGTAAAAAAAGTTTTCAAAAAGAGTTTGGCTTAAAACAAGATAAAAGCTTTATTCTTGCTGGTTGTGTTTCTCGTCTTGATAATCAAAAAGGTATTGATATAATAATAGATGTTTGTGAAGCTTTTTTGGATAAATATCAGTTTGCAATTTTAGGAACAGGTGATAAAGATATATCGGATAAACTTGAATACCTTTCAAAGAAATATTTAGGAAGTTTTATTTTTATAAATTCCTTTAATGAAGAAATAGCGCATAAAATATATGCTTCTTCAGATATTTTCCTTATGCCATCAAGATTTGAACCGTGTGGATTAAGTCAAATGATAGCTTCTAGATATGGGACCATTGCTGTTGTTAGTCATGTAGGAGGGCTAAAGGATACTATATTTTATTATCCTGATAATTTAGCTTCCTCTAATGGTTTTGTAATAGGTGAGCCAACACCTTATAATTTAAAATCTATTTTGGGTCACATAATTTCTATTTATAATGAAAGAGAGTTATGGAATACTTTGATAAAAAATGCTATGAATCGAGATTTTTCATGGAATAAGTCAATTGAACAATATATAAAGCTATTTAAAAAAATTATT
>JAOAEH010000026.1 GCA_026416895.1 Elusimicrobiales bacterium | reverse complement strand
TAATTGTAGGACTTAATAGTGATAGTTCTATTAAAAGAATTAAAGGTAATAAAAGACCAATAAATACACTTAAAGATAGATTAAAAGTTCTTTCAGCTATTGAGTATGTTGATTATATAGTTGTTTTTAATGAGGATACTCCGTATAAACTTATAAAATCCATAAAGCCTGATTATTTAGTTAAACAACAGATTCTTATAGCTCAAGGTTTTGAAATGGATATAGATCAAAAATTTGTTGATGATTTTAGAGGACATGCTATAGAATATAGAATAAATGCTGAGGATTGGGAAAGAAATTTTATTCCCTCTGTTGGTACTATAGAAACTTTGGAATTTCCTTTAGGTAATGGTATAAGAATAGATACTCATATATATCCTGGTTATAAAATTCCACCTTTTTATGATAGTATGCTTGCAAAATTAATAGTATGGGGACCTAACAGGAATAGTGCGATTTCTAGATCTAAGAGAGCTCTAGATGAGTTTAAAATTAATGGAGTTAAAACTGTTATAGGACTTCATAAGCATATAGTAAATGATGAAAACTTTATTAGAGGTAGGGTTTATACCAAATATCTTGAAGAATTTATCCCCAGAATTTTAAATTCAAAATGAAGATTATTCCACGTAAAGAAATATCTTCAGTTGTCAAATCTATAAGAAGTAAGGGAAAAAAAGTTGTTTTTACTAATGGTTGCTTTGATATTATACATGCTGGACATATAAAGTTACTTGAAGAATGTTCTAAACTTGGTTGTGTAATTGTAGGAATTAATAGTGATAGTTCTATAAAAAGGATTAAGGGTGATAAGAGACCAATAAACAAACTTAAGGATAGGATTAAAGTTCTTTCGGCTATTGAGTATGTTGATTATATAGTTGTTTTTAATGAGGATACTCCGTATAAACTTATAAAATCCATAAAGCCTGATTATTTAGTTAAAGGGGGAGATTATAGAATAGAGGATGTTGTGGGGAGGGAATTTGCAAAAAAAACTGTTATAATAAAGCTTCTAAATGGAAGATCTACTACAAATATTATAAAAAGAATTGAAAATGCTTTAAATAAATAATACAATAGTTTTTATATGGCGGATATATTTGATAAAGTTAAAGATTTTACTATAGTAAAAGAGCTTAAGGCTAGGGGAATATATCCTTATTTTAAGGCACTTGAAAGTGAGCAGGCTCCAGAGGTTTATATAAATGGTAAAAAGTTTATAATGTTTGGTTCAAATAACTATCTTGGGCTTGCTAATGATCCAAGGATGAAGCAAGCGGCAAAGGAAGCCATTGAAAAGTTTGGAACTGGTGTGGCAGGTTCCAGATTTTTAAATGGAAATACAATTTTACATGAAGAACTTGAAAAAAAACTTGCTAAATTTAAGAAAAGACAGAGGGCTTTAATATATGCTACAGGATATCAGATGAATGTTGGAGTAGTGTCAGCTTTGGCAGGGCCAGATGATGTTGTTATAGTTGATAAACTTGATCATGCAAGTATAATTGATGGATGTAGAATGAGCGGTGCTGAGATAAAAAGATTTAAACATAATGATGTAGATGATCTTGAGAAGATATTGAAAGGAATAGATAAAAATAAAGGGAAACTTGTTATAGTTGATGGTGTGTTTTCCATGGAAGGAGATATAGCTCCTTTACCTCAAATTGTTGATGTTTGTAAAAGATATGGTGCAAGGTTAATTGTTGATGATGCTCATGCAACTGGAGTTTTAGGTGAGAATGGAAGAGGGAGTTGTGAGTATTTTGGACTTGAGAGTGGTGAGGTGGATTTAGTTGTAGGTACGTGTTCTAAAAGTTTTGCATCTGTTGGTGGTTTTGTAGTTGGTGATAATGATGTTATTGAATATATTCAACACAATTCACGTTCTATGATATTTTCTGCAGCCCTTCCTCCTGCATGTGTAGCAGCTATATCAAAAGCTATAGATATAATTGAAGCTGAACCTGAAAGGAGAAAAAAACTTTGGGATAATTCAAAATATCTTCTTGAAAGATTTAAACAGATGGGGTGTAAAATTGGGCCAACTCAAACTCCTATAATTCCCATAATGATAGGTGATAATGAAAAGACTTTTATGCTGTGGAGGATGCTTTTTGATAATGGTATATTCTCAAATCCGGTTATAAGTCCTGCAGTTCCTCCCAAACATACCTTAATTAGAGTAGTTGTAACTGCTGCGCATACTAAGGAACATCTTGATAGAGCTCTTGATATTTTTGAAAACTGTTATAAAGCAGTGATGCATGGAGTTAAAAGCTAAAATTAAATGAGAGTAAGGGAATCTTCAATTGATGAGTTTATAGAGTATTCCTATAACCTTTATTCTAAGTGTAAAAACTGGGTTGGTGATTTAAAAAAAAATTTAAAGAGGCTTTTATCTGATCAACATCCATTTTGGAGTTTTTCTGAAAAAAAACTTTTTGTAGTGGAAGAAAATGGTTTAATAAAAGGAAGAATAGCTGCTATAATAAATCAAAGACATAATAGTTTTTGGAATGAGAGATGTTGTTTTTTTGGTTTTTTTGATTGTGAAAATGATAATAAAGTAGCAGAATTACTTTTTGGTCAAGTAGAAAGTTTTTCAAAAGAGAAAGGTATGTCAATAATTAGAGGCCCTGCTAATCCTTCAAGCAACTATAGTTGGGGGCTTTTAGTGGATAATTTTGATGCTCCAAACTGTATAATGATGCCGTATAATTATTCATATTATGAAAATCTTATCATTCAAAATGGGTATAAAAAAGAAAAAGATCTCTATGCTTATGAATGGGATATAGCTAGTTATTCTTCATATCATATGTCTCTTTTTGAAAAAATATCAAAAAATAATAAAGATATAGTTATAGAATCAGCAGATTTATCAGATTTTGAAAAGGTATTTAATGATGTTAAAAAAGTTTATAATAGAGCGTGGGAAAAAAATTGGGGATTTATTCCTATGACTGATGAAGAGATTAGAGAAATGGCTAATACACTTAAATCTGTAATAAAGAGTGATTATTTGATATTTGCAAGAAATGGTAACGATGAAGCAGTTGGATTTTCACTTATTCTTCCAGATTTAAATATACCTCTTTCTGTTGTTAAGGGTAAAATAAATATTTTTAATTTTATTCCGTTTTTGTATAAATATCTTTTTAAAATAAATAAGGGAAGAGTTTTAACTTTGGGAGTTATAGATAATTATCGCGGGAAAGGGATAGAAGTTTTAATAATAAAAAAAGCAATAGAAATTGCAAAAAAATATGGTTGGCAGAAAGGAGAACTTTCCTGGACTTTAGAGGATAATGTAAAGATAAATAAAACTATCGAAAAATTTGGTGGTAGACTTTACAAAAAGTATAGAATATTTAGAAAAGATTTATAAGGTGTTTTTATGGCGCGAAAAATTTGTGATTTAGGTGGAGGTTGTTTTTGGGGAGTTGAATTCTTGATGGCTAAATTAAAAGGCGTAATTAATACAAAGGTCGGATATAGTGGTGGTCATCTAGAAAATCCTAGTTACGAAGAAGTAAAAAAAGGAAATAGTGGGCATGCTGAAAGTGTTTGGATAGAGTTTGATGATGATGTCATAAAACTTAAGGATATCTATGATTATTTTTTTGTAATACATGATCCAACTACACCAAATAGGCAAATGAATGATATTGGGCATCAGTATAGATCAGTTATATTTTATTTAGATGATGAACAAAAGGAAATTGCTCTTAAAGCTATAGAAGATGCTCAAAAAAAATGGAAGAAAAAGATAGTGACAGAGATTGTTAAATTTGAAAAATTCTGGGATGCAGAAGAATATCATCAAAAATATTTATGGAAAAATCCAGGTGGATATATCTGTCATTTTGAAAGAAAATTTTAGATAAAAATCTGAAATGAAAATTTAACATTTATACTTTATAATATTTTTATGAAATTTTCTGAACTTAAAAAAAATTTGAAATCTGAATCTAAAGATAAAACTTTAAATTTAGAAAATAATGTAAGTAATAAAACGTCTAAAATACATCAGGTTGAAAAAGATCCTAATTTAGTTCAACTAAATAAAGAAACAGATTATAAAGAAGAGAGAGTTGTTGATTCTTGGAATTTGGGATTTAAGAAAGAGGCTGATTTCGATAATCAATTTTTTAAAATTGATAATTCAATCAATAAGAATAAATATAAACCTATCCTATTTGATAAAGAAAAATTTGAAAAAGTTAAAGGAATTTATTCTCTATTACTTAAAAGATATGCTTTGTTGCTTTCAAAAATATACGATGGTTCCTATCTTAATGTTTCAGATGATGTGAAATATCTTTCCTCATTCATATATGAAAATATTGATGATCCATATTTCCCTTTAATGTTAGCTTATCTAACTCCTAGTAACTATGTCATATCTCACTCAATAAATGTGGCTATAATTAGTGGTATGATAGCTAAGTCTTTAAATATTGATAGTTCAAAGATATCGAAAATTATAATTGCTAGTTTGTGTATTGATGTGGCGATGCCTTATTATAAAAATTTATATTCTCAAGAGAAAGTATTAACTAATAATGAAAAGAAGATAATTGAAATGCATGTGTCTGATGGGGTAGAGATAGTTGAAAAAATTTTTGTTTTTGAAAATGAACTTAAAGAATTTGTATCTGAGATAGTTTTAAATTCTCATGAAAGATTTGATGGGAGTGGTTATCAATCTAAAAAAGCTGAAGAACTTGATATTTTTTCACAAATAGTTGCAATTTCAGATTTTTATGAAGCTTTAACACATCCAAGATCATGGAGAAAGGCAATTGAAGAAAGTTATGCTATTGAGCTTATAACTTCAAAATATAAAAAAATGTTCGCTCCACAATCAGTAAAGGGTTTAATTTCTTCTCTTGGAATGTATCCACCTGGTTCACTTGTTAAGTTGTCTACAGGAGAAATTGCAAAGGTTATATTTATTAATAAGGATAAAATATTTAGACCTGTTATAGAAGTTTTGATGAATAATTCTTTTGAGGAAATTGAACATAATTATATTGATCTTTTAGAGTATCCACTTACCTCTGTAGAATCATATGTTAAATATAAGGATTTAGAAAATAAGAATTTAAAATTTAAAACTAAGTTTGAACTTGAAAAATTATGGATAGAGTGGTAAATATTCTGCTTATAAGTGATGAGGTTTACGTGAAAAATAAAATTTCATCTATGTTTGGTGATAGAAATGAATTTGTATTGGATATTATGGATAATGCAAAGATGGCTAGAGAGTCTCTAATGACAAAAAATTATGATATAGTTATAACTGATGCAATGATATGGGGACTTACATCTTTAGAGGTTATAAAGATTCTGAAGGATAGGAAGATATATAGCTGTGTTATTGTGCTTGCGGACCTTACAACAGCAGAAATTGCTCAGAAAACTGTTAAAGAAGGAGCTTTTGGCTATATTATTAAACCTCCAGAACTTGATAAGGTAGAAAGTTATGTCAAATTATATAAACTCACAAAATATACCTAATTTTAAATCGCTTGTTTCAGTTGAGCATATATTGAAAGGGAAAATTGTTGATTTAATGAAGATGATTATAAAGGAAGAAAAAAAATTATATTCTACTGCATTAAAATTTTTAGCTATTAAAGAGACTTTAGAGAGATTTTATTCAAATTATTATCTTAAAAAACTTGGTGTTTATTTATCAATTCTTGATGATTTAAAAAAAAGGTTTTTCGGAGAAAAAAATAATAATGTTTTTAAAAAGGAATCTGATGTTAAAAAGGATTGTGAATGTGATGAAAAAGAACTCAAAAAAATATATCGTCAACTTGCTAAGATTTATCATCCTGATAGATATGATTTACTAAGTGAAGATGAAAAAGAGTTTTTAAAAATAAGGATGGCAGAAGTAAATAAATATTTTGAAAAAAAAGATATTTTATCTTTGAAAAACATGCTTGAACAAGCTAAAATAGAACTTTCGGATGAAATCTCATCAGTAGATAGAATTAAAATGTTGAATATAAGATTAAAAGTGGTTAAAGAGCTTACAGCTATCTATGAAGAAAAAATAGATACTATTAAAAATGATGAGATTTATAGACTTATTGAAATGAGTGAGGAGGAAAGAATAAAAGAAATAGAAAAAAAGAAAGATTTACTTTTATCAGAGATAGAGGTTTATGTTGAATTAATTAAAAGAACTGAAAGATATTTGCAAAAGTGATAAAATATCTTTGTAGTATGATTGTAAATAAAAGGAAAGGGTATCGTATTGTTTTTCTAATTTCTTTATTGTTTTCAATATACACATTTTCTATGCTTTTCTTATTTTTTCAAGCAAAAAATATTAATAAATTTCTTAGCGAAGATTTTAGAATAATAGTTGCTTTGAGCAAAAATAGTAAACAGGATGTTATTCAAAATATATCTAATATAAAAGGTGTAAAAAATTCTGTTTTTGTTTCTTCTGATGAACTAATGAAAAGACTTGAAAAAGAGGATATTGAGTTATATTTATCAATAAAGTCTTTATCTAAAAATCCTGTGCCTGATATAGTGGAAGTTGAGATTGACTCAATGTATCTTGGAAGTATTGAGTTGATTTTAAATGAGATATCTAAAATAAATGGTGTTGAAGATATAAGATATAGACCGGATGAGATAATTGCTATAATGCATAGCGAGTTTTATTCAAGGTTTTTACTTTTTGTTTTTGGTATGAGTTTTTTTATTATATTTTTGATGATAGTATTTTCCATTATTCATGTTGGCTTCGGTGGTTTTGTATTGTCACTAAAAGAATCCTCTAAGTGGTTTTTAAATGGAGTTGGTGGTGGTTTTTTAGGAATGATTTTTGTATATTTAATACTTTTACCACTTAAATATATTACTCCTATATGGAGTTGGTTTAAATGGTATTATTCAATTTCTATAATTTTATCATGTGGTTTTATTGGTTGGGTTTTTTATCAATGGAAAAAAGATTAGTATTTTTTTGCTTAATATTGTTTTTTTCTATATTATTATGTTCTCAAAATAGATATGATGAATCTCAAAAAAAACTTGAGGATATAAAAAAAGAACTTGAAATTAAAAGTAGAGAATATGATGAATATATGAAAAAGTATAATGAAATAGTTGAGATGATGAAAAAATTAAAAAAAACGGAAAAGGATTATTATACAAGGAAAATAGAGTATGAAAAAATGATCCAGTCTCTTAAAATTAAAATTGAAGAAAATAGAAAACAATATGACTTGTTAGTTCAAACTCAACAACATATAAAAGAAGATGCAAGGCTCGATATTAAAAAACTTTATCTTTCAAGATTTTCTTCTCCATTTTTTTATGGTAAAGATGAAATAATAATGGATATGGTCCGTAGAAATATAATAATTGAAAGGAAAAAAGTTGTAGATGCTATTGAGAATAAAAAGAAAATTTTTAAACAAAGTATATTTGATTTGAAAAATAAAGATATTCTAATTCAAAGAGAAAAAAAACAAACAGAAAATCTGCTTGCGCAAAGCAAGAAAGAGATTGAGAGGACTCAAAAGGAGTTATATATTACTGATACAAAATTAAAAAAATTGAAGGAAGATATTGAACGTTTGAATAAAACAGCAAGAGAACTTACAAATTTAATAAAAGATATTGAAAAGAAATCACCTTACAGAAAAAATTTAAATAATGAACTTAATATTGAGAAAAAATCTCTTCCTTGGCCTGTTATAGGAACTGTGATATCTAAATTTGGTAGAGAATATTTGGAAGATTTAAAGACTTGGCTTGTGAATGATGGTATAAAAATAAAAACTACATCATCTACTTTAGTAAAACCTGTAATGGCTGGAAAAGTAGTTTATAGTGGAGTTTTTAGAGGTTATGGGAACATAGTCTTGATCGAACATCAAGATGGAATTTTTACTACATATGGTTTTTTAAGCGAAATATATGTTAAAGTTGGAGATGAGGTGAAAGAATTTAGTGAAATTGGTAAGGTAGGGTTAGATGAAAGAGCTTTGGATAATAACGTTTCTTATGTCCTTTATTTTGAAATAAGAAAAGGAGATATTCCCGTTGATCCACTGCTTTATTTAAAATAAATTAAAAGGAGAGTTATATGAAAATTAAAAGAGTTTTAATTTCAATTGTGATAGTGGCATTTATTGGGTTTTCTTTACCTTATATCAATTATGCTATAGATTCAACTTATCAAAAAATAAAAGTTTTTGTTGAAGCTTTTGAATTAATAAAAGAAAATTATGTAGAAAGTAAAACAGATGAAGATCTTATATATGCAGCCATATCCGGAATGATTAGTTCGCTGGATGATTTTTCACAGTTTTTGAAACCATCTGCTTATGAAAGAGTTAAAGATGATACAGAAGGTGAATTTGGTGGCATAGGCATTAGAATAGGGAGAAAAGATGGTTGGCCTGTAGTTGTAACACCTTTACCAAATACTCCTGCTTTTAAAGCAAATATATATCCTGGAGATAGAATAATTAAAATAGAAGGAGTTTCAACTGAAAATATGTCTGATGATGAAGTTGTAGATAAATTAAGAGGCAAACCTGGAACTAAAGTTAAAATAACACTAGCTAGAGAGCCAAAAAAAGCTGATGAGGAGTGGCAGATATTTGATTTAGAGTTGGTTAGAGCTATAATAAGAGTTGATGCGTTAGTTTATAAAATGCTTAATAATGAAACTGGACTTATAAGAATACTTGAATTTTCAGGGCATGCATATGAGGATTTTAAAAAGGCGGTGGATGATATGTTGAAGAAAGGTATGAAAAATCTTATTATTGATTTGAGGTATAATCCTGGAGGACTTCTTTCAGCAAGTATTGATATTGCTAAACTTTTTATAGGGGGAAGAAGTCTAATAGTTTATACTAAAGGGAGAACAAATGATGATTATTATGAATACAGAGCAGGTAAAGATGCTGCTTATCCCTCTATACCTATTGTTATTTTAGTAAATAAATACTCAGCTTCTGCAAGTGAAATTCTTGCTGGAGCGTTAAAGGATAATAAAAGGGCGGTTATTGTTGGGGAAAATACTTTTGGTAAAGCAAGTGTTCAAACTTTGCTGCAACTTTCCGATGGTTCTGCTTTAAGACTTACTGTTGCAAAATATTATACTCCTTCTGGTGCTATGATTCAGAGAGATCCGAAAACAGGTAAAGGTGGTATAGATCCTGATATTGAAATAAGATTAAGCCGTGAAGAAGAGTTAAAAATTTATGAAAAGATGCAAGAAATATATTATCCAGATAGAGATGGGAAAATTAAAAAAGATAAAGAAGAAGAGAAGTTTAAGGATCCTGTAATAGATAAAGCTCTTGAAGTATTAAATATGATGTATGTAGTAAAAAAATTGTCAAGTTAAAAATGATATTTCTGGCAATAGAGACAAGTTGTGATGAAACGTCATTAGCTTTATTTGATGATAGAAGAATAGTTTTTCATTCAACTTATTCTCAAATCAAGCATCATAAAATTTATAAAGGCGTAGTCCCAGAGATTGCAAGTAGACTTCACAGTGAAAAAATATCAGTTTTAATTAAAAAAGCTGAGTTAAATAATATTAGGAATATTGATATAGTTGGTTTTACTCGAGGGCCTGGTTTAAAAGGATCTTTACTTGTAGGTAAGATTGCTGCTATGACAATTGGAGAATTTTTTGGGGCAAAAGTTATTGGAATAAATCATCTTGAAGGACATCTTCTTGCTTGTGATATAGTTGGTGACAAAATAGAGGATGTTTTAGAATTTCCGCTCATTTGTTTAATTGTTTCTGGAGGACATACTGAGTTGTGGTATTGTTCTTCTTATGGAAAATATAAAGTTATAGGAAAGACAAGAGATGATGCTTGTGGAGAATCATTTGACAAAGTAGCGCGTATGCTTGGATTTAATTATCCAGGAGGACCATATATAGAGAAAGCCTCTTTAAAAGTAAAAAAAACTGATATAAACTTTACCGTTCCAGATGTTGTAGATAGTTTGGATTATTCTTTTAGTGGTATAAAAACACAAGTTATGTATTTTTTGAGAAATATTAAAAGAATTGATAATAAATTAAGAAATGAAGTTTCGTTTGCTTTTCAAAAAGCGGTATGTGAAAGCCTTGTAAAAAAACTTGATATTGCAAGAGAAAAGTTTAATGTAAAAAATATAGCTATATGTGGTGGAGTTTCAGCCAATAATTATCTTAGAAATTTGATTGTTAATAAATTTAGGGATTGCAAAATATTTTTTCCTCAGCTAAAATATACATCTGATAATGCAGCAATGATTGGTGTGTGCATTTTTAGAAGATTTCAAAAAGGTGTTTTTAAAAATTCTCTTGAAATATCTGACAGACTTCCTATTAGGAATTGGGTTTAAATTATGAAACTTTGGATTTTGAATGATTATAATCAGAGGAAATATTATTTTTATAGGAAAATAGTTGATCATTTGAAAAAAGAAAAAGGATTGAATATTGAAATTGAAATTAAATCTAAAGAAAATATATGGAATGATATATTTAGTTTTTTTGAAAATCCTTCTTTAAGTCTTGGTGATGTTATAGAGATTCCACATCACTGGACAACTCTTTTTGCTAAATTAGGTTTATCTCTTCCTTTAAATTCTTTTATTGAAGAAGATTTTACATTTAAAATATATCCATTTCTTAAACAAACTATGGTTTGCGAGCTGACAGAGAAGTTTTTTTCATTGCCTATACATTTTGAGGTTATGGTAATGTTTTATAAAAGAGAGATGCTTGGTAATATTTTGAGTCACAGTGAAATGGAGAAATTAAAATGGAATGATTTATTTATTTTGTGTGAGAAATTGAAAAAGAAATACAGATCTAAAGATTATTATCCTTTTGATAATCCTAATCTTGAAGGTTATATAAAGTCAGAAGAGATACTTGCATGTGTTATGAATAGAACTTCTGGTTATTTTTCTAGTGATTTTACTATGATAAATATACATCGTGATGAAGTGATAATGTCAGTATTAGATTTTTTAAATCTTGCTGTAGATAAGTATTATCCGTTATTTGAAGAAAATTTTTTTGAAATTGGTTTTATAAAGAAAAATTTAAGCAGTATGATATTTAGTTTTAGAAGGGATATTGCAGATAAAAATATGAGAGTTGTAAGATTTCCTGATATAATGAGGAAGTCTGAACTTGGAAAAGCACATAGTTTTATGTTTTTTTCAGGTTCTAAAGATTTAGGTGAGATAAAAAAGTTTATAGAAGAGTTTTATAATCCACAAAATTTAAAGGAACTTGCAAATTGTTTGGGAGCATTTTCACCTTTTAAAAATTCTCATTATGAAATTATCAATGAGAAGGAAATAAAGTTTTATGAAGAATTATTTGAAAAAATTACTTTTATACCGAATATATTTATTTATCCTACTTTTGAAAGGATGATGGATGAGTTTTTAAAAAATCAAGCAATTAATATTGTTAGTTCTAAATACATTGCTGAAGATGTAAAGAAACGTTTACAAGAAATAAAAGTAATATGTGAATATTTGATGACTTCTTATTAGTTTTATGAATAGATATTATATTGAGTTTTTTAAAGAACTTATTTTGGAAATAATTCAAAAGACCGCAGTTAAAAGTATTAGCTTGTTTGAATATTTTGAATCAACAAGTATTATTAGTTCAATTATAAGATTTAGGGGTGATATAATTTTTGAACATACAGAATACATATTTATTAAAGATATAGAAGATTTTTATAGTGCTGTTTTAACTAAGGAACATTATGTTTCAAATAAAGGTAAGATCGTTTTCGTGTATATTCCTTTTGATATAACTAGAGTGGAGGATGGATTTGTCAAGAAATATCTGATAAGAATAGAAAGGTTTGATGGTAAAAAGTTTTCTAATAGAGATATAAAAAAGGTTAGAAGAATTATAGATGAAAAAATTAAAACATATCCACAGATAGATTTTGAATATATTAAATCAATATATCAAAAAAGTGTTTTTATTTCTGCTTCTTTAGGTAGTATATTTAGTAAAAGCATAAGAGAAAGGGATGCATTTAAATTTATGATAAGAGGGCTTGAAAACATTTTTGGTTTTGATAGGATAAGAATGTATATTTTAGATGAGAGTACTAATTTGTTAAAAGGAGTTTATGCCGTATATAGAACTGGTAATATATCTGATATATCCCATCAGGTTATTCCTATGATTAGGGGTAGTTGTAGTCTTGTAGATGTTTTGCTTGATGGTGAAGATTTAGTTATTCGTGATAATATAGTCTATATACCTTTGAGAATTGATTTTAAAAATCGTGGGCTTCTTTCTGTTGATAATTTGTTAAGTCGAATAGATATTAATAGATACTATATAGACATCCTTAAATCTTTTTCTTCTCTTATGGCTATTGCTTTTGAAAACATTTTGCTTTTTGAAAAGATTCAATCTATGTCATTATACGATGAACTTACAGGACTTGCTTTAAGAAGATATTTTAATCAAAAATTTCAAGAAGAGTTTTATAGGGCTGAAAGGTTTTCCCAAAATCTTTCTGTTATATGGCTTGATATAGATTATTTTAAGGAAATAAATGATAGTTATGGGCATCAGATTGGTGATTTAGTTTTGATTGAAATTTCAAATGTAATTAAAAAAACTCTTAGGAAAATTGATTTTCCTGCAAGGTATGGTGGGGATGAAATTGTTATTCTTTTACCTCAGAGTTCAGAATTAGAAGCTATGGGGCTTGCTAAAAGGCTTGTTGAGAATATAAGATCTCTTAAGATAGATCTTTCTAATTTTGGTATTGACAAGGTTATTGATTTAAGTGTAAGTATTGGCATAGCAAGTTATCCAAATGATGCCAAAACTATGGATGAGCTTTTAATGAAAGCTGATGAGGCGTTATATTGGGTTAAATCAAATGGTAGGAATGGATTTATTAGTTATAGTATGATGAAAAAAATATTAGAAAATAAGAATAGGACATAAGGCCTATTGACATACTAGGATATTTAATACTTGATTTTAGTTCTAAATATTATTAAATTAATAGTATGAAAAGATATATTTTTATAATAGCTTTGTGTTTGAAGTTAGAGACTTATTGTGTGGGCGATGATTTGTTAAGTGGTTATGCAAATATTTTTTCTACTATTAATATAAGTAGTTTAACTGTCAATGTTAATCCTTCCATAGAAGCTAATCAAATAAAAGATGAGTATGAGTATTTAGTTTTTGTTTTTATGAATGGTGTTAATGATCTTGGAATATTGAATTTTTCTATATCAGATATAAATGAAATGGAAATGGTAGGTTCTACTGATAAAGTTGCAGTTGTAGTAGAGCATAATAGAATAGAAAAAACTCGTAGTGGGTTAAAATTTGGTAGTGGTGCAAATACCTATTTCATTAAAAAAGATCCTAATAATTCAAGAGATATCATTTCTCAAATAATAAGTTATACTCCTGATGGGGATATGGGAAGTGCAAGACACTTTGCTATCTCAGCTCATAAAGTTATAAAAAGATTCAAACCGCAGAAGCTTATAATTATTGTTTGGAATCATGGTAATGGATATTTTGGAATTTCTCATGATGATGTAAGCGGGAATTCAATGAGTGTTAAGGATTTGGGATATGCATTATCTCAAATAAAAAAAGCATATGGCAAAAAGATTGATATATTTGCAATGGATGCTTGTTTAATGCAGATGGCGGAGGTGATTTCTGAAATTAAAGACTATGCAAGGTTTGTTGTTGCTAGTGAGGAACTTGTCCCTGGTGCAGGATATCCTTATGATGATATTTTAAACGATATAAATTTTTCATCTTCAGTTGATGATGCAGCAAAAAAAATAGTTGATGCATTTTATGCAGCTTATTCTTCTAATAAAATATCCCCTTTTGGAAGGTATTTTGATAAAAGTATAACACTAAGTGTTATAGATACATCTAGTTACTCTCAGTTTATTTCACTTTTGAATAGATGGGTTAGTAGAGCAATAAAATCTTCTGATTTTAAAATTATTACTTCAACGGAAATAAAAGAAAACATTTTTTTCTTTTTGGAAGGTGAAAATTCAGAAACATTTGAAATAGGTCCTTATATGTCAAGCGAAACTGAAGGTGTTATGACGAGAAGTGCAGATCTTGTTGATTATTTAAAAACAGCACTATCTAAGATGACAGATGATGTTTTAAAAAATTACACAGAAAATTTAATTAACTTTATTACTAAAAAATTAGTATTGTATCATAAAGCTTGTGATTATCAAAATTCTAAAGGGTTTTCATATAAAGATAGAACTTATGGTATAGCTATATATTTACCTAAGCTTAGATATAATTCTTCTAAATATGAAGGTTTGAAATTTTCTAAAGATTCACTGTGGAATGAGTTTTTAAAAGGAGATCTTTCAGATGAATTTATCAATATAAATTTAGATGATAGAACTCTTTTGCAAAATGATTTAAATAATTTTTCAAATGTTAGTTCTACTTATACAGATAGTAATATTAACGGAACTAAAATTAAAATTGAAACTGATAAATCTATAATTGATAAATTTTCAAACAATCTAGATTTGAAAACTTACACTTCTATTTCTGTTGGTAAAAATAATATTACTGATAATAAAAATAATCAGGGTAAAAGAAATAGTTCAGCTACTAATATTTATTCTATTTCTTATACTCATAAAAAAACTGTTATTCCTAAAGAAGAAAACCTTATTTCAGTTAAAAAATCTGATTTTGAAATAAATAGTCAGAAAGAAAGTTTTGATAATAAACAAAAAGAGGAAAAAAGTTTTAGTAATTTATTTATTGAGAAACCTAAAAATATATTTTTAGCTACACTTGCTAAAATTGGTTATGGAACAGATAAGCTAAAAGGATTAGTGTTTGATGATAAGGAAAAAAAGAAAGAGGTGTTTTTGCTGTTTGATAAGTTTGAAAATGAAATATCAAATAATTTAAGTGTAGAATTTTCTAGACAGCTTATAATAAATACTAATTTACAAAATGAATTTTTGAAAATAGATAAAAACAGAGCGTCAAAAATTATAGCTTATGCAAACTCAATTATAGAAATAGATGAAATTTTATCAAAGGATTATTCTGAAAATGATGTGAATATTTTAAGTTCCTATCTTTCTTCTACTTTGGATAGATCTAGACAAATATGTGAGCTAAAAATATGTGTTCCACCAGAAAATTTGATAGATATGATGAGAAAGAATCAAAAATATGACCAGGCAAAAATAAATTTTACTCAATATGCTATAAGAAGTTGGGAGTATGTATTTAGTAATGAGGCATTTATATTCAATTGGGCACAGGCAAGAAATGTAGTTGTTTCTTCTACAAGCTGGCTTAATATGAGTGTTAAGGAGAGAAATGTAGCTTTGGAATATATAGTTAAAGAATCATTAATAATGGGTACTTCTACACATAATCAAATACTTTTTACACCAAATATACTTAGACAAGTTGAAAAAAGGCAGGAGTTATCAAGGGCTGTTAT
>JAOAEH010000049.1 GCA_026416895.1 Elusimicrobiales bacterium | reverse complement strand
ATTAAAAGTACTGTTGAAGATATAAGAAGTTTAGTTGGAAGTTCAAAAGCAATATGTGCTTTAAGTGGAGGTGTTGATTCATCTGTTGCTGCTTATTTAACACATCTTGCTATTGGAAATAAGTTAAAGTGTATTTTTGTTGATACAGGTTTATTACGAATTGGTGATAAAGAAAGAGTAGAAGAAGTTTTTAAAAAGAAATTTAAATTTAATATAAATATAATAGATGCATCTAAAACTTTTTTAGCAAAACTAAAAGGAGTTAAAGATCCTGAGAAAAAGAGAAAGATAATAGGTAAGACGTTTATAGATGTTTTTACAGAACAAGCCAGAAGAGATAAATCCTATGAATTTTTAGTTCAAGGTACCCTTTATCCTGATATAATTGAATCTGTTTCAGTTAAAGGACCTTCATCGATAATAAAAACTCATCATAATGTTGGTGGTCTTCCTAAAAAACTTGGTTTTAAACTTATAGAGCCACTTAAATATTTATTTAAAGATGATGTTAGAGAGATTGGAAGGTCTCTTGGAATTGATGAAGATATTTTGATGCAACACCCTTTTCCTGGACCAGGACTTGCTATAAGAATTATAGGAGAAGTTGACAAGAAGAAACTTGATATTTTAAGGGAAGCCGATTTTATTGTTAGAGAAGAATTAAAACTTTCTGGATATTATTCAAAGATATGGCAAGCCTTTTGTGTTTTATTACCTGTGAAATCAGTTGGTGTAATGGGAGATGAAAGGAGTTATGAAAATGTTTTAGCTTTGAGGTTTGTTGATAGTGTTGATGGGATGACTGCTGATTGGTCTAGGATACCATATGAAGTTTTAAATAAAATTTCATCTAGAGTTATTGGAGAGGTTAGAGGAATAAATAGAGTTGTTTATGATGTTACCTCTAAACCGCCAGCTACTATAGAGTGGGAATGATATGAAGATAATTTATCTTATAAATAGTTTTTTTATAATGCTTGTTGGAGGTACCGTTTATTCTTATAGTATATTTAGAAAGCCTCTTGAAGAATATTTGAATATAACTTCTATTCAAAGTGGATTTCCTTTTAAAGTTTTTCTTATACTTTTTGCGTTTTCAATGCCATTAAGTGGTTATTTAATTGAAAAAATTGGTGTTAAAAAGACATATGTTTTAGGTAGTTTATTAATAATATCATCCTGGGTTAGTTCGTACTTTATAAATTCTATTATATGTTTTGTTCTAACTTATGGAGTTTTAGGAGGAATTGGAACAGGTATATTATATGGGGTTCCTTTGAAGATTGTTTCAATTTGGTTTAGCGATAAGAAAGGCATAGCAACAGGAATAACAGTAGCGGGTTTTGGATTATCTTCATTTGTAGCTTCACAGATATTTAAATTCTTGATTGTAAACTATACTATAAACATTTCATTCTTTTATTTTGGTTTAATTGTGTTTTTTGTGCTTTTTGTTTGTTATTTTAATGTCAAAGTACCAAAACAGACAAATAATTCTAATTTTTCCAACATTGGTATGGATACTTCAGAAGTTTTAAAAATGAAGGAATTTTATATTTTATATTTGTTTTTCTTATTTGGTTGCTCGTTTTCTTTAACCTCTGTATCTTTCACAGCTACATATTTTATAGATCTTTTAGATTTAGATATTAAGAAAGCTTCATATGTTGTTTCTAGTATGGCTGTTTTAAATGCTCTAGGGAGGCCTTTTTTTGGTTATATAGCTGATAAGTTTAGTTTTAGTTTTTGCGTTATTTTTTCTTTTTTAATGTATTTTATTTCATCTTTGTTGCTCTTGTTTAATGTAAATTTTTATTTTAATCTGATTGCTTTTGCTTTTTTATGGTTTAATTTGGGTGGTTGGCTTGCTATGGCTCCTGTTTCTACAATGAGGTTTTTTGGTTTACTTCATTATGCTAAAAATTATGGAGTTATATATACTGCTTATGGGGTTGGAGCTTTTATTGGTATGAATATTGTGAATTTCGGTTATAATTTATTTTTCTATTATATTCTGTTTATTTCTTTAATTATAATTTTGTTTCTTATTTTTAATTATAAAAAGATAAATTATAGATATTAAGGAGGAAATATACAGACAGATTTATCACAGTTTAAACTGTATAAGGGAAAAGTCAGAGATGTTTATCATATAGATGAAGAAAAAATTTTAATTGTAGCAACTGATAGAATTTCAGCTTTTGATTGGGTTTTGCCAAATGAAATACCTCATAAAGGTGAAATTTTAAATCAGCTTTCAATTTTTTGGTTTGATAAAACAAAAAATATTATAAAAAATCATCTAATTACCTCTGATATATCTGAGATTTACAAGATAACAAAAATTTTATTAGATGATTATTATAAAAGGCGAACAATTTTATGTTATAAAGCTGAGAGAATAGATTTTGAATGTATTGTAAGGGGATATGTTTTTGGAACTGCTTGGAAAGAGTATAAAAAAAATGGTAGTGTTTGTGGTATAAAATTACCAAAAGGTCTTAAATATTCTCAGAAATTAGATGAGCCAATTTTCACTCCTACTACTAAGTCAGATAAAGAACATGATGAGAATGTTGATTTCAATTATATCTCAAATAAAATTGGATTTGAACTTGCCTCTAAAATAAGGGAGATTTCTTTTAAGATATATAATTTTGCACATGATTTTTTATTGAATAAAGGAATAATACTTGCTGATACTAAATTTGAGTTTGGTATATTGGATGGTGAACTTATTTTAATTGATGAATTACTTACTCCGGATAGTTCAAGGTTTTGGAATTCTTCGACTTATAGAGTTGGTTTTGAACCTGAAAGTTATGATAAGCAGATTATTAGAAATTACCTTGTTGAGAGTTTATGGGATAGAAAATCGCCACCTCCGTCTTTGCCTAAAGATATAATAGAAAAAACATCAGCTAAATATATGGAAATAATGAAGTTAATAATAGATGGCTAGTTATGATAATAGAAATATATACAGTTGATAAATACGACAGAGAAAGTAAGAATATAAGGGAAGTTTTTGTTAAGAATTTTAAAGTTAATAGGTTTAATCTTAAAGTTACCAAACTTTATAATATAGTAGAGTGTGAAGACATTACTAGTATTGATTTAATAGCAAGAGATATACTTTTAGATCCTATTGTTGAAGAATATATAATAAGAAGAGAAAAACCTCTTTTTAAAGGATATAAATGGGGGTTAGAAATATTTTTGAAAAAGAGTGTAGCTGATGTTGTAGGTGAAAGTGTTAGTGATGTGATTAATAAGTTAATAGATAAGAAATTCAATGTGAGAACTGGTAAATGTTTTTATTTTTCTTCTTCACGGGATAAATTTATAAGTTTTATTCGTGAAGAATTTTTCAATGATCTTATACATACTATGGAGATTAAGGAATTAGATAAAAATGTCTTTATTAAAAGATAAATTTTTATTTGATGTTTTTAAGGTGAATTTAAATCAATTAGTTGCTTTGAATAATAAATATGGTTGGTCTTTAAATTTAGAAGAGCTAAAAATAATAGTTCAGTATTTTAGAAATATATCAAGAAATCCAACCCGTGCTGAGATTGAAACTATTGCGCAAACATGGTCTGAACATTGTAAACATAAAACATTTAATTCTCCTTGCGTTTTAACTATAAAAGATCACAGAGGCAAGATAAAGAATATTTATCGTTTCAAAAATCTTTTTAAAGAAACTATAGTTTATGCAACAGAAAAACTAAAAAAAAGTTATTGTTTAAGTGTTTTCAAAGATAATGCTGGAGTAATTGAGTTAGGAAAAGAATCTAAGTGGGGTATATGTTTCAAGGTTGAAACTCATAATCATCCTTGTGCTATTGAACCATATGGTGGAACAGAGACAGGAGTTGGAGGTGTTGTTAGAGATATTTTGGGTGTTGGGCTTGGTGCAAAACCAATTTTAAATACTGATAATTTTTGCTTTGCTTTTCCCGATAAAAAATATAATGTAGCAAAAGGTTTTTTGTCTCCTCATAAAATAATATCTGGTGTTGTAAGTGGTGTTAGAGATTATGGAAATAAGATTGGCATTCCTACTGCTTGTGGTAGTGTTTTTTTCGATGATAGGTATTTATACAATCCATTAGTTTATGTTGGTTGTGTAGGAATTATTAATAGAAAAGATGTTAATAAAGAGGTTTTACCAGGTTCATATATTGTTGTTATTGGAGGTTCTACGGGTAAAGATGGTGTAGGTGGATCTACTTTTTCTTCACAAGATATTAGTGAAAATTCTACCTCAAGTCACGTACAAATAGGACATGCTATAAATGAAAAAAAAGTTATTGATGTGTTGATGAAAGCAAAAGAACTTTCTATATATAGCGCTTTAACAGATTGTGGAGCTGGTGGTTTTTCAAGTGCAGTTGGGGAACTTGCTAGTGAAACTGGTGCATTGGTGGATTTAGATAAAGTAATTCTTAAAGATAGGGATATAGAAGGATGGCAGGTTTGGCTTAGTGAGTCTCAAGAAAGAATGGTTCTTTGTGTATATGAAGATAAGATTAAAGAGCTTGAAAAATTATGTGAAGTTGAAGAGTGTCAAATGTATATTATAGGTAGATTTACAAATGATCGTAAGCTTACTGTGAAATGGAAAGGTGAAAATATTGTAGAGCTTGATATGGATTTCTTACATCAAGGATTGCCTAAGATTGAAAGGAAAGCTATATGGATAGAGCCAAAAATGAAAAATAAAATATCAAAAATTTCTGTAATGGATTATTATGATAGATTTGAAAAGATAATTTCTGATCTAAATGTTACATCTAGGAGATGGATTATTCAACAGTATGATCATGAAGTTATAGGGCAGACTGTTTTGAAACCTTTTTGTGGTGTTAATGAGTATGCTCCTTCTGATGCTACTGTTATTTGGACTGGACAAGTATGTGAGGATTTTTCTTTGTTTAATGGTTTTGCTGTTGCTTGTGGAATGAAACCTAATATGTCTGATATTTCTCCTTATGAGATGGCTAAATATAGCTTTGATGAAGCTATAAGAAATTTGGTTTGTGTTGGAGCTGATATATCAAGAGGTGCTGCCTTAGATAATTTTTGTGCAGCAAATCCAAATAATGAAAAAGTTATGGGAGAATTTAGTCTTGCTGCTATTGGAGCAAGGGATGCTTCAGTTGATATGGAAATACCTTATATTTCAGGGAAAGATAGTTTTTATAATCAAACAAATATTGGTTCAAAAATATATAAAATACCAACAACACTTTTGATTTCTGCAATTGCACCAGTTGAAGATGTAAGAAATATTATAACGCCTTATTTTAAAAAACCATTTAATCCAATTTATATAGTTGGAAGTTTTGGAAAAGGGTTTGGAGCAAGTGTTTATGGCAGATTATTTCAGAATGATAACAATTATATTTCTCCTTTAAATCTTAAACAGAATAGAAAAGTTTATCTTAAACTTCTTGAAGCTATGAGAAAGGGTTTTGTAATTTCAGCCCATGATGTTTCAGAAGGAGGACTTGCCGCATGTGTTTTCGAGATGTCTTTGTGTTTTATTGGAGCGGATATAAATATAAATGAAATAATCAAGGTGTATAATATTACAGAACTGGAGGTACTTTTTGGTGAGTGTGGTTCAAAAATAGTAGTTGAAATAGATTTAAAAAATGAAAAAGAATTTATTAAATTAATGAAAAATTTTCCTGTGATTAAAATTGGTTACACTACTAAGATCCCTTCTATTGTATTTAAAGATAATGGTAATATACTCTTTACGTCGGATGTAAATAAAGCAAGGCAGTTATGGGAAAGAAACGTATTATAAAAAAACCGAAGGTTATAATTCTTAGGGCTTGTGGAACTAATTGTGATATAGAAACTGAAAACGCTTTTAAATATGTTGGAGCATTTACTGAAAGAGTGCATATAAACGAAGTTTTAAAAGGATATAAAAATATTAATGATTATGATATAATTACATTACCTGGTGGTTTTTCTTTTGGTGATGATATATCTGCTGGTAAGATTTTTGCACTTAGGATTAAATCGCTATATAGGGATTTTAAAAAATTTATAGATTCAAAAAGGCCTATAATAGGTATATGTAATGGTTTTCAAGTATTGGTCAAAACTGGTTTATTACCATATTCGGATTTTAAACAGAGAGTAACTCTTTTTTTAAATGACTGTGGACATTTTTTATGTAGGTGGGTTAAAGTTAAAGTAAACAAAAAATCTCCTTCTATATTTATTAAAGGCCTTCCAGAAGAATTTTACTTACCAATAGCTCATGGAGAAGGTAAGCTTATAGCAGATGATATAGTTTCTCAAAAAATAATTTCATCCAATCTTGATGTTTTAAGATACATTGATAATCCAAACGGCTCTATTTACAATATAGCTGCTCTTACAAACGAATTTGGTAATGTTATAGGTATAATGCCTCACCCTGAAAGAGCGTTTTTTTCGATTCAATTTCCATGGAAAACTAGAGAGGAAAATAGTGTTGGTTTTCATTTTTTTAAAAATGCAGTTGAATATGTAAAGTAACATAATATGTGTGGGATATTTGGTATAACAAATTCATCTAAAGCTTCTTTTTTGACATATATCGCTTTGTATTCTCTTCAGCACAGAGGGCAAGAGTCTTGTGGGATAGCTGTGTTTGGAAAAAATGGTTACAAATATTATAATTCTATGGGACTTGTTCAAGAGGTATTTAATAGTGAGATTCTTAAGATGCTTGAGGGGGAGTATGCTATAGGTCATGTTAGATATTCTACTACAGGTTCTTCTACTATTACTAATTCTCAGCCGCTTTTTTTTAGGACTAAATTTGGAGAGTTTGCTGTTGCTCATAATGGTAACATAGTTAATTCTGAAGAATTAAAAAAGGAATTATCTAAAAGAGGTTCAATATTTCAAACGACTACTGATAGCGAAATAATTGCTCATCTTATATCATTATCAGATAGAAAAGATTTTGTTGATGCTTTATGTGATGGGCTTGGGAAATTAAAAGGTGCGTATTCTTTTTTGTTTTTATATCAAGATTGTTTAATCTGTGCTAGAGATCCCTGGGGTTTTAGGCCACTTGTAGTTGGTAGAAAAGGTGATTCATTTATATTTACTTCAGAAACTTGTGCAATTGATTGCTGTGGTTATGAAGTATATGATGAAATATTTCCAGGTGAAATAGGAATTGTTAAAAATGGAAGATATGAAAAGTTTAAATTTAAAAATGTAGAAAAATATTTTAGATGTATATTTGAACAAGTTTATTTTGCTCGCCCTGATTCGTTAGTATGTGAAAGAACCGTTTTTTCTTCTAGATATTTTGTTGGGAAATATCTTGCTGAAGAATATAAAGTTGATGCTGATATAGTTAGCGGGGTTCCTGATTCTGGAGTTGCATATGCTATTGGTTATGCTCAAAAATCAAATATGAAATTCATGCCAGTTTTTATGAAAAATCATTATTCACCAAGATCATTTTTACAGCCTAATCAAGATTTGAGAGAATTTATAGCTGACTTAAAATTGTCGCCAATTAAAGATAATATAAAAGGGAAGAAAATAATTTTAATAGATGATTCGCTTGTTAGAGGCACTACTTCAAAAAAGATAATTTCAAAACTTAGAAGCGCAGGAGCTTCAAGAATTTATTTTCTTATTGGTAGTCCTCCTGTAAAAGGGCCTTGTTATTATGGAATAGATACTCCTACTGAAAAGGAGCTTATTGCAAATAAAATGGATATTGATGGTATAAAAAAGTTTATTGGAGTTGATGATTTATATTATGTTTCTATTGAAAATCTTATAAGGGCGTGTGGTAATGGAGATAGAAATTTTTGTACTGCTTGTTTTGATAAAAATTATCCTGTATTATAACATGGGGGTTTTATGAAAGTTCTTGTTTTAGGAAGTGGCGGAAGGGAATATTCGTTATGTTGGAAAATAAGACAAAGTCCATTATTAAAAAAATTATATACACTTCCTAAAAATACTTCTTTTTCTACTATTTCTGAAAATATTGATATTGATATACTTGATTTTGATTCAATATTATCTTTTGTTGATAAAAACTCAATTGATATAGTTATTGTTGGTCCGGAGTTGCCATTAGCTAAAGGTATAGCGGATAAACTAAGAGCATCTGGTAAAATAGTTTTTGGCCCTGGACTTAAAGGCTCTGTTCTTGAATCTTCAAAACAAGTTGCAAAAGAGTTTATGTTTAGAAATTATATACCAACAGCAAATTTTCATATATTTTATGATTTTGATTATGCTGTTGAGTATATTAAAAAGACAGATAAA
>JAOAEH010000028.1 GCA_026416895.1 Elusimicrobiales bacterium | reverse complement strand
AAAAACACAGTTTTTATAAAACATGTTTTAAAAGAAACACAAGATGAGTTATATGAAAAAACAAAAGAAAAACAGTTTGTAGCATATCCTGAAATTAATGATTGTATAGAAAAGTTAAAAATAATATATAATAAAGGTTTTGACCCACAAATAAATTTTCAGGAACTTAAAAAATATAGATGGAATTACATAGTATCAGAGTTTATAGAATTAATAAAAAAAGAACTTTAAATATTTATTTTCCAAATTCTGATATATCCATCATCAAAAGCAATAATTATATTTTTATCATAAAACGCAAAAGAATTTATCTCTGATGATGAAAAATTACTAATAGCAATTTCTCTAAACTCTTTATCATACACAATTATCTGATCTGAAACTGACACAAATAAGTAATCTAAATATGATGAAATATACTTTATCCATGATGGCATTCTAATAATTTTAATTAAATTCATATTAATGTCTCTAACTTCAAGTTTTTTTTCCATTGACCTTGATAGATATATCATCTTTCCATCTGTATATATAAAATCTATTCCATAAATATAATCATTGTCAAATGAAGCAATTTCTTCAAGGTCTAAATCACATACAATTAATTTAGAACCCCCAATCAATACTTTACCATTAACAACACATACCGACTCAATATCTCCAATATTTAAATCTTTCTCTTTAAAGGAATAAGAACTAAGCTTATATATTCTCACAGTAGCATCATCTGATGCAGTAATAAATCTATTTTTATCTATAAAAGTAAGATCATTTACTCTACCTTCATGTGATGGATAGTCGAAAACTTGTCTAAGTTCTAAATCAAACTCTTTAACACTACCATCATCACTATAAGATAGTAAACTGGATAAATTTGGACTTTTACATATACCTTGAATATTTTTATCATGTGCCTTAACTTCTTTTAATAAATTATAATTAGAAATATCCCATTTTCTCAAAAAATCATCACTATCACAACTAAAAATAAACTCTCCTATAGTCAAAACTTTATTCACTCCAGTTTTTGCAGCTTTAAATTCATGTATTTTTTCAAGTACCATCATTTCCTCCTTTTTCAGCATAAACAAAAATATCTGAATATACAATTTCTTTAAAAGGTATTAAAAACGAGATTTTTCTAATAATTTTTAAAAATCTATCACTACCTGTAAAATAATAAATATAATGAGGATTCTTCCATAAAGAATACTTTACTTTTTCAAAACCTATTGATTTTAAAAATTTTTTAATTTCCCAAACACTTAATTCATTTATATGATATGGCTTTTTTAACCCATCTGGAAGTATATCTTTTAAATTTGAATCAAATCTAAAACCTGTAAAAAAACCAACAATACGATACAAAAAAAGACCATATTTAATAAATAACTTACCAGGAGAAGTATGAATAAAGATCTTACCTTGTGGCTTTAAAACCCTAAATATTTCCTCAAAAACATTCATAAGCTCTTTCTTTTCTATATGTTCAACAACATCATTCATCACACAAGCATCAAAAAATGAATTTTCAAATGGAAGTTTGCTGTTAATTATTTTAAATATATAAAATGGAAGTTTACCCCTTTTTTTCTCCCATTTATTTTTTAATGAATTTGCAATTTCAATAGCATCATCTGATACATCACACGCATAAGCTTCAACACCATTTAATGAAAATTTAAGAGAAAACTCTCCTCTACCACAACCAAAATCAAGAATTCTTGAAAAATTATAACTTGAAACTATATCATAAACTTTTTTAAGTCTTTTTGACAAAAAAAAGCCACCAGAAGATTTAAAACTTCTAAAACCCTCACATTGGGTTAAAAAATACTCTTTTGTATATATACAATCCATTATTTTCTTTTATAATTTGCAGTTATCACTGATTTTATCCCTCCACGAGGAGTGAAATCACCAATTACTGTTGCTGACTTAGGTTTAGCATACTTAACTATATCCTCTAATATCTTATTTACAGCATTTTCCATAAAAATACCTAAATTTCTATAAGCAAGAAAATAATATTTTAAAGATTTAAGTTCAATACAATATTTATCCGGGATATACTCTATGGTAATAGTTCCAAGATCTGGTAAACCTGTCTTTGGACATATTGAAGTGAATTCTGGATTTACTATTTTTATAACGTAATCATTATCTGGATATTGATTCTCCCAAACATCAATTTTAGGTAAATTTATTTTCTTAAAAGATTCTACATGCTCAGGAGTATATCCATAAGAAGTTTTTTTCATAAATTCCTCCCTATACCTTCATATTCTTTCTACCCATGACTTAGAAGAATACTTAGAAAATTTTTTTTCAATAATCTTAGAAAAGTAAAAATCGTCAATATTAAAAAATTCAAATTTAATTTCAAATAAATTTTCAAAAGCAGTTCTTATAATGTCATAATGTATAAATTCATTCCGAGAATTTTCCAATTGTAAAGATGCTTGATAAAGTATATAATCCGAAAATTTTCTTAAAGCACCCCCTAAAATTTTCTGACCATTAAAAATAAGATCCATATCAACTGGTTTTTTGAAACACTCCATAACAGGGTTATTTACATTATAATTTGACTGATTTGATACAGATTTAAAAATATTAAACCCTTTTTTTCGATAAACATCACAAATTGCTGAATGAATAACCTCATAAGTTTTTTTAGGATTAAATTCTCCAGGTTCAAAAAAAATAAAAGAAAATGTTAAATCGTATTCATGTATTACCACTCCTCCACCTGTAGGTCTTCTCGTAATAGGATAATCTTTTAACTTTTCATCTAAAACAGAATAAACTTCTTTAAACTTTTGAGAAAAACCAAAGGTAATACCTTTATCTTTCCATTTATAAAACCTAAGAATATACTGAGCTGGAAGCATTTCACACATAATTTCATCACAAGCCATTTGCTCATATACATCAAAACTTGGAGTTTGTATAATAATAGCTTTCATAATAAATTAGAAATTTTTCTCACACCATTTTTCTATTTTACATTTTTCACATATGGGGTTTTTCGCTTTACATATATATCTACCATGAAGCACCAAAGCATTAGACAAGAAACCCCAATATTTTTTTTCAAACATCTTCATAAGATCTTTTTCTATTTCTAAAACATTTGATGATGAACTAAAACCTGTTCTTTTAGCAACTCTTTTAACATGAGTATCTACAACTATACCTTCAGCTATACCAAAAGCATTTGCCATAACAACATTTGCAGTTTTTCTTGAAACTCCTTTAAGCGTTATCAATTCTTCCATAGTTTGAGGTACTTTACCATTAAATCTCTCAACAAGTATTTTTGATGTTTCGATTATATATCTTGCTTTTTGATGATAAAAACCGGTAGATTTTATAATTTTCTCTACATCTAAAACATTAGCTTTAGAGAGAGCAAAAGCATCAGGATATTTACTAAACAAGATTGGAGTAATTTTATTTACTGTAACATCTGTTGTTTGAGCTGAAAGAATAGTGGCAATTAAAAGTTGAAAAGGGCTAGAATATTTAAGCTCAGTGCAAGCATTAGGAAATTCTTTTTTTAGTGCTTTAATAATTAAATTACTATCTGCTTTATTCATTTCTTATTCTTAGAAATATTATAATAATAAATTCCCATCATAATTGGATTGTCAATAAAACCATTTATCTCTTCTCTTAAGGCTATAATTCCATATGGATAAACAGTATATATCTGATAAACTTCTTCATTGGCTATATTTATTATCTTTTCATAAATCTCTTTTCTTTTCTTCCAATCATTCTCTTTGACAGCAAATTCAATCAATCTATCCAATTCTTTGTTTGAAAACCCTTGTGTTTTTGGATATCTTCCATCAGAATGATAGAAAGCAAAAATAAAATTATGAGGATCTGCATAATCACCAACCCAACCTCTAGTAAAAATTGGCATTTTTTTATTTTGAGCTTTTTCTAAATAAAGAGCCCAATCTATACCTCTTATATCTATCTTAAATTTAGGATTTATTGATTCAATTTCTTTTTTTAATATTTCACAAGCAATTTGTCTAATGTCACTTCCTAGATTATAAGTAAGTGTAAATCTAAAACCTTTATCCCAAACTCTACCATTGAAAGCCTTTTTAAAATGATATCGAGCTTTTTGGATATCATAATCATATTTCTTTATTTTATCTAATAAAAGCAAAGAATTTGGAACAGGAGAGTAAGCCCTTTCAGCTTTATTTTTTAGACTTTCTTTAAGAAAAACATCATAATTAAATGAATAAGCAAAAGCTTTTCTTATATCTTTGTCTTTAAAAAAATCAGGTGGTATACCATTCCCATCAAGCTTACCGCTGCCTATATCTGGATTTGCTACACTATTTATGTCAAAAGTAAAGAAAAAAACAGGGTCAACTGAAAGCCTTTTTAATTGCGAATAAACCTTTACATCTTTTAGACCTTCAACTTGAGTTTCATATATACGAGGAACTTCTATTATATCAGCATCTCCTCTCTCTATCATCAATTTCCGTGTTGAAAATTCATTAACTGTTTTCTGGATAACCATAGATAAATGACTTTTACCTCTCCAATAATTATCAAATGATTTAAGAATTATTTGCTTTTTTGAGGGATCCCAACTTGAAACAAAAAATGGACCACTTCCGCATTCTTTATTTAAAAGAGCTGATTTGTCTTTTGGTCTATTTAAATAATTAGTTATTGTTTCATATTTACCATCCCATTCTCCTAATTTTATTGCAAATTTACTGTTTAAAATGTAAGACCATCTAGCTATAATAGCTAAAAATGGAGAAAATGGTTTCTCAAGTTTAACAATAACATTATTACCCTCAATTTTAATAGCTCTTTCAAATTGATCTTTAGTAATTCTTAAATTATTTTTTTCATCTTTAATAGACGATATTCCAAATATAGGTTCTAAAAGTAGAGAAGATGGCCCCCCTGGCATATCTGTTATCATAAATCTCAAAAGAGAGTATTTTACATCCTCAGGAGTAAGTTCATCACCATTGTGAAATTTTATACCACTTCTTATAGGAAAAATATAAATAGTACCATCTTTTGAAATAAGACCATTCTCCTTTGATGGTACTTTCATAGATATTAATGGTATAAAACTATCAAGTTTCTCCCCATCAAACCCTATCAGTGTTTCATAAATATTAATTAAAGTTCCATGAGTAACTGCATCATATGAATAAGATGGATCTAGTGAGGTAACTTCTCCTGTATGTGCAAAATATAATATTTTATTATCATAATTAAATTTTGAACATGAAAAAACAAAAAATAGAAAAATAAAATAAATTTTTCTATTCATATCTCACCTCATTATCTTCTTCAAAAATCTTTATAACATCTTCTATCTTTTTATCATCTAAAATGAAATAAGAAGTACCATACTTATTAACTATCCAACTCCTAAAAAATTCATAAGAATCATAAATTCTTTCAACCTCTTTTTCACTCGATGCTGCAGGATCATTAACTATTATATCTCCCTTCTCTGTCATTCCTTTTATAACTACTAAATGCCCTTTAGTTCTTTGTAATGGAGAATTTTTAAGTTCTCCTTCGTCAAAAGAAATAGTTGCTATTACAGGTATTTCTTTGCTTAAAATTTTATAGAGAAAACTATAAGAATTTATTCTTGCTACAAATGAATAAAAACCAAGATATGAAACATAGGCAGTGTTAAAAAACCAGTTTCCATATATATGAGAAGAATTATCATAGACATTTTTTGAAATACAAACCGGATCTATATTAAAATTATAATATTTTAAAACCATTGAAATACATGTAGGACTACATATTCTTGTGTTATATTCAACTCCTTGACTAATTTGTGAAATTTTAGGAATATCAATATTTACATATTTTTTTGGAAAAAAATTTTCATAAAAAAATCTTTTATCTGTATCAGTCATAATTAAATTAACAAGCTTTATACCTTTCTTTCCATTTCCCCAGAAAATTATACCAGCATCTAAACTAGAAATTCTATTTTTAAAACATAAAACATCAATATCAACTTTAACTTCTTCATCTTGTAGAGGAAAACTCTTAGAACTTGACACAGAAAAATTTCCTAAATAATATCTTTTGCTATTAAAATCACAAAAAACAGACATAGTATTTGAATCATTCATATACGGAGACACAGATAATATAAATTGATTAAAATAAAAATCTGAAAGTATCTTAAACCTAATTTCTGACTTTTTGCCCACATTAATAGCCCTAAACATATCAAGTCTATTTCCTTTTTCAAAATTATCCATATATACTATTTCAATATTTTTTGGTTCTACAACCAAAAAATTTCGAGAAACTCTTGAAATATCATCTTTATTTATATTCACAAGTATATTTTACAGAATTTGTAATAATAAAAAAACTTTGTTAGTAAAAAATACCTTTTTGTATAATTAATTAATATGAAAAATCTGTTTACAAAAATTATTATAAAATTTCTATTATACTTTACAATAATAACATTTGTTTTATCTTCATTTATATTTTTTTTATATTCCAAACCAAAAAGATTAAAAGAACAAACAAATCCTTCAGAATTTAATCTTAAATGGCAAAAAGTAAGTATAAGTTCAAAAAATCATATCTTAAAAGGGTGGTTAATTGAAAATAAAAAAGAAAAACTTGCAATAATATTAATGCATGGTTGGCCTGCAGACAAATCCGATATTCTTCCATTTACTTATTTTTTGCATGAATTTGCTACACTTTTGTATATAGATATAAGAGGCCTTGGAGAAAGTCAAGGATATGTATGTGGATCGAAATATGAAATAGAAGATATAAAAAAATGGATAAACTTTTTAAATGAAAAAGGTTTTTTAGATATAGCTCTTTTTGGTTATTCTTATGGTGCTTTTTTAGCTTTAAGAGCTGCTTCTGAAATTGAAAATTTAAAATTTGTAATATCTGATTCTCCTTTTATAAGCATAAAATCCACAATGTTAAACATACTAAAAAATTATCACATTATGAAATATCCTATAATTTATTTTATGGGAATAAAATATAAGATATTTTGTGGAGAAAAAATAGACAAATTTAATATAAACAAGTCAATACAAGATATCAAATCCCCAACTTTATTTATATGTGGAACTAAAGATAATCTATGTTATAATTCAAAAACTAGAGACTATTCTAAAATCAATCCTCTATTAAAAGTTGAACTTATGGAAGAATTAACTCATGGAGAAACTCTTATTAATAAAAAATATAAAAAAATAGTGAATGAATTTATAAGGAGTAATAAATGATTTTGATACTTACAGTTATAACATCCTTAATATCTGCTCAAACCGAATGTGTTGGAATTTCATATTCTACCCCATGTTATGGAATATGTCAAAGCTTTATTGATAACAACACCAATGGAATATGTGATATTTGGGAAAAATATAATGAAGAAAAAAATGAAAGAGAAGATATAAATTATAAAAAAATAAAAGATAAAAAGATTTTTAGACATGCTTTACCTCAAGTTATTATTATAAGTATCATTATAATTATACTTGCTGAATTTTTAAATAAGAGAATTAAAAATATCAGATTAATTTTAAATTGGATACTTCTTATCTCTACAATAATATCCTCTTTAAGTGGTTTTTTTCTCTACTTTTCAATACTTGACAGTCACAGACAAACACTTTATTCATTGCATATCCAATCATCAACAATTTTTTTTATAATAGCAATACATCACACTATTAAAAGATTTAAATGTATGATCAAAACTAATTTTTAAAAAACAAATATATTCTTACAGAATTTATAACAATTATAAAAAATATAAACATTGTTAAATAAAAAACTAAATTATCAATAGGTAAAAAAATACCATTCATGTTAATTAATACCAGAATAGAAGGGAGTATTAAAAAATTAAATAAAATTACTAAATAAGAGTTCTGTTTTATTATGTTATATATAAAACTAGAATATTTTTTTAAGTCAACAATAATATTAGGCTCATCCCTTAAAAGAACAACATCACAATTAAAAGAATATAACTGTGGATGAAAAGCTGTAATAACAGACACATCAGAAGCTGATAATGCGACTAGATCTTCAACAGAATAACCTACAGAAATTATTTTTTTTCCTTTCATTTTCATTTTAATTATAAATCCTTCTTTTTGTACACATGGAATTTCATAATAACTAATATCAAAATTAGATTCTTTATTATCTTTAAAACTTGAAATTAAAACCGTTTCAAAACCATTTTCTTTAAGTTTTCTAATAGTTTGTAAATCTATTCTTTTATTACTGAAAAAAACAATTGTATTTGAAAAAATAATAGGTATTACTGAATTAATATTTCTTATATAAAATCCCTTCTTTACACTAGAAATAGAGCAAAACATATACAAAATAGGAAAAATTAACCATATCAAAGATGGATAAACAATGAAAAAGGAAATAAAAAACGATTCTATTACATTAAAACTTATATACTTTTTAATAGATAAAAAAACAATTAAAAAAATTACAAATGGAATATAAACCAAATACTTTCTAAATATAATAATAGGAATATAGATAAAATCTACTCCTTTTTGATAATACTTTGACAAAGAAGATAAAATATTAAAAAAATTTGAAAACTTAGGCCTTTTCAATACTTTAACTTGTATTTCTCCATCAATTACAAAAGAACCAGATAAAACATCACTTCCCTCCTTCTTTTCTACCAAACCAAATTTTCCGTTAATTAAAGATTCATCAACAAAAGCTTTACCAGAAACAACAAAAGAATCCAAACATACGAAATCTCCTTTTTTAAATATAACAATATCATCTTCAATTAAATCATCAATGCTTACCTTTTCTATTCTATCTTTCTTTACTACATTAACAAACGATGGCATAAATCTTCTAACATTTTCAAGATAAGCTTCATTTTTAGCTAAAAGATAATGAAAAAGGTGAAAACCAATACTTATAATCAATAAAAAGAAAGCTATTATGTGCCAACTTATAAAATCATCAAGAGACAAATTTGGAAATAAAATGATTATCAATTTATATAAAAAAAGTGAAAAAAAATACAAAACAGTAATATAATATAACTTTGTATATCTTTTATCTTGTTTCCCTATCAAAATAAAGTCATAACTTACCCAACTTATAAGAAAAAAATAAATAATAAAAGATAAATATTTATTAGTTGAAAATTTATCTGAATAATAAAAAACCAAAAAAAACAATATCAAAAAAATTAACTTATTAAAGCCTAATGAATTATATTTATAACTATGTTTAAAATGTTGTTCGTTTTCTATATAATAATTCTCTATTTTAACATTAAAACTTAATATTCTTGAAATAATCTTTTCATAAGTAACAGCTGTATTATCATAAATTACTTTTATAACCCCACTTAAATTAAAAACCTCTATGGATATTACCCCTCCCATTTTTCTTACATTCTCATAGATAGAATTATAAACTTTATTATTATAACTCTCATCAAGGGATATCAAAAGTTTATATATTGCCATTATTTTAACAACTTTTCACATTTTAAAAAACATCCCTTCCAAATAATTTAATGAAGATAATTTAAGTTCACCAGTTTTAAACAAATCTCTAACAAAAAGTGAAAAACTCTCATAAGCTATAATAAAATAAACTAATAAAACAAGATTATCTAGGTACGACAGATTATTACCTAAAATCATCTCAGAACTTAAATTAAACATAATTAGAATTATTTCCTATATATGGATAGTTTAATAGAGAAAATTTATAATTTGAAACAAAGTAATAACAAATTTCTTCTGCCTTACCTGTAAATTTTCTTAAAGGAATAGTTTCATTAGAATAAAAACAAAAATGTAATGAACAATAACTATGCTTATACTCAGTAAAATAAATGTTTCGGCTATAATTTTTTATTTCATAAAAATTACAAATAAATAAATAAAACCCATAAAAAATTTTCATGATGATAATTTAATAAGTTCATTCCCAATATAAATTTTTGAAAACTTTAAAGGAAAATTAAGTTTTTCAAATGATAATTTAAAAACAAAAAAATCAGAAAAAAAAGCCCCCAACTTGATATCACCTATTTTTATATTAAGAGCTCTAAAATAAATAGTATTATCTTTAATTTCTGGAGAAAGAGATATAACGAAATCAAAAAAACCAAAATTTTTTAAAAATTTAATAATGTTTTTCATAAATACTACCTCAATATCAGTTTTTTTCTTAGACTCCAAAACTGATTCAATTGAATATTGATTTATTATTACACTTTTTATTTCAAAAGTTGAAAAATTAGAAATAAAATATTTATTATCGCTATTAACAATAGCATCTTTAAATATACCTTTAATACCATAAAAATCAATCCCATTATATCCCAAATAACCAATATCAACATATAAATCTTTAACACCATCTGTAGAAAAATTATTAATAACTTTAAAATTTATATCAGAAATTTCCATATTCGAAATTTTAATCTTTGGTATAAAATAAGATTCCCCACTAAACTTATAAAAACAAAAAGGATTTTTCAGTAAATAAACTCCCTTATAAAAAAAAACTTCATTAAAACTTTCAAGTCCATCTGTTTTTTTATCAGTAATTAAATAACATGAAAAAGGCAAAAACTCTTCAGCAAAATCTCTAAATTTCAAATTTTTAAGCATATATTTTTCTTTTAAAGCTTCAAAAGAATGAGAATTTATATTTTTTTTATGAAACTTTACTGCTACATAAACTTCACCTTTTTTTAAATTATCTTCATTAGAAATAGCATACATAATATGCCTAACTATTTTATGTTCATCAAAACCATCAATCACACCCCACAATTTATATCCTCTAATATCTAAAGGCGAAGCCTTTATAAAAGACAAAATAAATAAAATCATGAAAAAGTAACCTAATTTCTTTCTTATAGCACTAAAACTCATAACGGAAAAACCAATTACTATTGCTGGAATTGTAAAACCAATAACTTCAGGAGATATTGAAACAATAAAAAAAATTAATAGAGGATAAAAAAACCATTTAAATATTTCCTTTTTACAAATATATGGATTATATACAGAAAAAATCATCCATATAAAAAAAGGAAAAATAATAAAAAATGGGATCAAACCAAAATAATTAAAATACAAATGAAAAATCTCTTTAAAATTAAAATATCTTAATACAAAATCAGTACTAAAAGAATATTTAATTAAAAACAAAATTAAGAATCTAATATAAAAAATAATCGAAATAATAAAAGAAGGAATAAATATTAAAAGTATATAGCTTGAATATACAGTATTAAACAAAAAACTTATAAACGAAAAAGAAGGAAGAGTATATAAAATAAAAAACTTATCTGACAATAAACCAAGAGAATAAAAAATAACAAAATATGGAATAGAATTATGTTGAACTTGAGTTTTAATACGAACATAATAATAATAACTCCAAACTAAAAAGACAAAAGAAAATATATTACTTGATAGTTGTCTTGTAAGATTAATAAAAAAAGGAGTAGAAATAAGTGCAATAACACCAATCAATCCTGCCTGCTCATTTCTTGTTTTTGCTATAAGTAAATAATATCCTAAAAGACCAAACATGCTTGCAAAAATATTTATTATAAAAATAGTCCAGCTATTTAGTTTAAACACTAAAGAAACTAATTTTAAAACTAAAGCATAAAAAGGCATTTCAAAAGAAGAAGTAAAATAATCACTATGAAATAAAATCTCACTTAAAGTAAGCTTAGAAAAGTTAAAATTTGAAATCTTATAACTAATTATGTTACTATTGAAATAAAAATACAAAAGATTTACAAAAAAATAAACAAAAAAAACAAAAAAAAGATAATAATAATATTTTTTTTGAAGTTTTCTTTCTGAAATTACTTCTTTTTCAAACAGAATTTTTTCAATAGCAATTCTTGTCGAAAAAATTTTTTCTTTTAAACTCATTTTTATTTAACTTTGGTTTTGCTTTTAATAGCTGAAATTCTTATTTCATATTCCCCTTTAGAAGAAGGTTCAATTTCTAAAGCCATATCACAATATCTTTTAGCATTAGCATATTCTTTTAATTTTAGATATAAATCAGCAGCATAATAAAAGTAATTAACCCTTGAAAAATTTGAAAGTTTTATTGCTTTATTTATATCATCAATCGCTTGAATAATTTCATTAAGCTTTTCATTTATTTTAGCTCTGAGATAATAATAATTAGCATCCTCTTTTATATTTATAGCTTTATTTATATTCTCTATTGCAGAATTAAAGTTATTAGTATTATAAAATATTTTTGCCAATGTGTAATAAATTACATCACTTTCATTTCCTTTTTCTATAAGATAGTTTATATCCTTTATAGCTTCAAGCGGCATTGAAAGCTTTAAATACGATAATGCTCTATAATAATAGGCAATATACATCTTTTTTTCTGATAATTCAATTGCTTTTGTAAAATCTTTAATAGCATCTAAATATTTTTTAGTAAAATAATATACTAAACCTCTATTATAATAAGCATACCTATAAGACGAGTTAATTTCAAGAGACTTTTCTATATAATAGAGAGCTTTATCATATAAAGAAGACTCTATATAAATAGATGCGAGATTATTATAAGCAGCAATATAGGTGGGGTTATATGTAATTGTCTTTATATAATCGTCAATTGCTTTTGTTTTATCGCTTATCCTTTCATAAGCCATAGCCCTATAAAAATAAGCATCTGCATAAGTTGGATCTTTTAATATAGCTGTAGTATAAATATTAATTGCTTTATAATAATCTCCTGCAATAAAAAATGAATTTCCCCTTTTAAGATAATATTCCGTAGACTGAGAACAAGAAAGCAAAAAAATAAATAAAAAAACTTATTTTTCACCTAAACCTCCCTTTTTTAAAAAAAACTCATCCACTACAAGCATAAAAATACCTACCGTAATAAAAAAGTCAGCAAAATTAAAAATTGCAGGAAAAAATCTTAAATCTATAAAATCAATAACAAATCCATATTTTATTCTATCAAAAATGTTTCCTATAGCTCCCCCTATTATAAAATGAATACCATAAAAAGAAATATTAGATCTTATATTTCTTTTAAAATAAAAAAGAAACAAAAGAATTATACTATTAAAAACTATAAAAAAATCATTATGCCCCTTAAACATACCAAAAGCAACTCCAGTATTTTCAATAATATGAATATTTATAAAATTACAAAGGTATGATTTAAACCACAATGATGGATTTTTAATAACATAATTTTTCGAGATAACATCAATTAAAAAGACAAACACAACAATTAAGGTTCCTAATAATCTTCTATCATTAAAAATATTTAGCATTTTCTTTAATAGCATCTGCACACTTTAAACATAACTGAGGATAATTCTCATCTTTACCTATATCAGTTCTCCATTGCCAACATCTAGGACATTTTTTACCGTCCGCCTTCCTAACCATTATCTTAAAATCACCTTTAACAACTTCTATTTGAGAAACTATGCATGCCATTGTTATTTCAGAAATATTTGATTTTATAAAGGAATATAAATCACCATCAGCTTCTATTACTATCTTGCATTCTAAAGAAGAACCTATTTCACCTCTTTTTCTAACTAGTTCAATCTCTTTTAATATATTTTCTCTTATTTTAAGTATATTATTGTATTTCTCAACTATTTCTACATTTTTATATGGTTTATAAACATCATCTAAATTATTAAGAAAAACACTTTCTGATAAAGAAGGATCAACCTCATTTCTAAATACTTGCCAAACTTCCTCACAAGTAAAAGATATAATAGGAGCAGAAACTACACTTAAAACTTTCAAAATCTCATATATTGCTGTTTGAGAAGATCTTCTTTCTTTAGAATTAAGGGGAAAAGTATAAAGTCTATCTTTTAAAACATCAAGATAAAAAGAAGAAAGATCAATTATACAGAAATCTACAATTCTCTTTGTTGCAGTTTTGTAATCATATTTTTGCCAATCTAATTTTATACCTTCAACAGTATCTGTTAATCTAGATAGTATATACTTATCAATATCTGTCATATTTTCTATTTCTATTTTCTTAGATGTGGAAAAATCTGAAAGACTACCAATTAAATACCTAAAAGTATTCCTTATCTTTCTATATAAATCTATAGGAACAGAAAGTAATGAATCAGATATTCTAACATCTTCTCTCCAATCACTTAAAGCAACCCACATTCTAAGTATCTCTGCACCATATTTTGATATAACCTCATTTGGAGAAACAACATTCCCCAATGATTTATGCATAGCCCTTCCATCCTCATCAAGGACAAAACCATGAGTAAGAACTGTCCTATATGGTGCTTTTGAATTTAAAGCAACTGAGGGAATGAGAGAGGTCTGAAACCATCCCCTATGTTGATCAGAACCTTCTAAATAAAGATCTACTGGATAGACATTTGATACATTCCTACAAACAGCATACCATGATATTCCAGAATCTAACCATACATCAAGTATATCTTTTTCTTTTTCAAAATCATTACTTCCACACTCACATTGACAATTTTTAAGAATCTGAGAAGAAGTTTCCGTAAACCAAAAATCGCTACCTTCTTTAGCAATCCTATCAGAAATAGCATATAAAACTTTAAAATCATCAAAAAGTTTTCCACATCTTCTACACCAAAAAGCAATTATAGGTGTTCCCCAATATCTCTGTCTAGACAAACACCAATCAGGCCTTACTCTTATCATAGATGTAATTCTTTCATATCCTTGAGATGGTATCCAATTAACTTTATTGCACTCTTGAATAAGCTTTTCCCTCAAATTACCTTTATCTATTTTTAGAAACCATTGTTTCGTAGCTCTAAATATAATCGGTTGCTTACACCTCCAACAATGAGGATAACTGTGTGAAATAGAAGATGAGTTTATAAGTATATTTTTTTTCTTTAACATCTCAATAATAACTTCGTTTGCTTCAAACACAAATTTACCGTTAAGATCCTTAATTTCATTTGTAAACTTTCCAGCTTCATCAACTGGACAAAAAACTTCAAGATTCCACTTTCTAGAAGCGAGATAATCCTCTTCTCCATGACCTGGTGCTATATGAACTATACCAGTCCCACTTGACATTTCTACAAAATCGGTAAAAATAACTTTTCTTGGATATTTATGTGACTCATCTAAAAGTTCAATTAATGGAGCTTCATATACTAAATCTGCAAAATCCAAACCTTTTATTCTCTTTATTTCTTTGAAACTATAATCTATATTTTTTGAAAAATCCTCAATTAATTTTGTTGCTATAATAAGATATTCTTCACATAGTCTATCTACTTTAATAATTGAATAAAATTCATCTTCTTTTAAAGCAACTGCTATATTTGACGGCAACGTCCAAGGCGTCGTAGTCCATACTACAAGATATAAATTTGAAATATTAAATTTTGAATATAAAACTTTAAATTTTACATATATAGATGGGGAAATTTTATCCTTATACTCCACTTCAGCATCTGCCAAAGCAGTTTCACAAATTGGACACCAATATATAGTTTTTTTATCACGCTCAATATATCCTTTTTCCAACAATTCCAAAAAAGCTCTTACTATTGTAGCTTCATACTGATTTGACATCGTAATATATGGACTATCCCAATCACCAAAAACCCCAAGTCTTTTAAATTCTTCTCTTTGTATATTTATAAATTTTAAAGCAAAATCTTTTGCTTTTTTTCTAAATAGCGAAACATCATTAATATTTTTTTTAGATATCTTCAATTCCTTTAAAAGCTGTTGTTCTATTGGCAATCCATGACAATCCCAACCAGGAATAAAAGGAGTTTTATAACCCAAAATAGAATAAGATTTAACTACAAAATCTTTAAGAATTTTATTCAATGCATGTCCTATATGAATATGTCCGTTAGCGTAGGGAGGGCCATCATGAAGATAAAAAACTTTAGAGTTTTCTCTTTTTTTAAGCATTTTACTATAAATAAAATTTTCTTGCCAAAATTTCAAAATCTGAGGTTCCTTTTGAACAAGATTTGCCTTCATAGAAAATGATGTTTTTGGAAGAAAAACAGTGTGAGAAAAAGATTTATTTTCTGTCTTATCCATAAGTACTCCTTATAGAATTAAATTATATCAAATATTTAATTACTGATTTTTTTCAAAAAGATTTATTATTTATGAGAAGATTCTATTGCGGAAAAGACTTCCTTTTTTAATGTATCAACTGTACACGGCTTTCTTAAAAAAGCTTTAACATTTTTCTCAACCATAAAGATCATCTCAGTAGATGGATCAAAATGGCTAGCAGTAAAAACTATTACTGGGATATTTTTTGTATCATCATCTGATAGTAAAAGTCTTAGCATTTCAATCCCAGATATATTTGGCATCATAACATCCATTATTATTACATCAGGTTTTTGAGATTTTGCCATTTCAATCCCTTCCTTCCCATCAGAAGCAGAAATAACAATAAAATCTCCCTCCAATGCCATTTTTACTATTTCAATCATTACAGGATTATCATCTACAACAAGAACCTTTTTATTTTTTTCCATAAATTATTCTCCTACTTTAATAGAATTAATCTTTTCTTTTATAATATCTATTGACTCAAGCTTTGAATAAAATCCAATAACATTTTTCTCATTTTTAACAAGCATCTCTGTAGGTAAATTATAATCACTTGCTGTAAGGACTATTACTGGAATCTTTTTAAATTTATCATTTTTTTTCATTTCTCGCAATACATCTATTCCGCTAAACTTACCAAGATTGATGTCAAGAATTATTATATTAGGAAGGAATTCTTTTATCTTATTTAAAATATCATCTATCGTTTTAAACTCAGAAAAACACTCTATCTCACCTAAATCAGAAAGATATTCTCTCATCAGGTTCAAAAACTGCAAATTATCATCAATAACAAAAATTCTTTTCACACTATCTAAAACTCTTTACTAAAAAAATGGGCAAGGAGGGAGTCGAACCCTCATGATCTTTGAAGATCACAGGTTTTTGAGACCTGCGCGTCTACCAGTTCCGCCACTTGCCCTTAATAACATATTAGCAAAAAATTCATCCCTTTAATACTTTAATAAAGATAGTTCTCTCTCTTGGTCCATCCCCTTCAAAGAAATATATAGACTGCCATCTACCTAAAACAAGGTTTCCATCTTTTATAAATATAGTTAAAGAATTACCAATAACAACAGATTTTATATGAGCATGAGAATTTCCCTCTAAATGTTTATATTTGTCATTTGGATCTATTAAAAAATTAAGTTTATCTAGTATATCTTTACAAACGGAAGGATCTGCTCCTTCATTTATAAATAAAGCTGCAGTAGTATGAGGATTATAAATAAAACAAACTCCTTCATCTATATCTAAAGATTTTATAATATGTTCAACTTTAGAAGTAATATCTATAATTTGTTGTTGATTTGATGTTCTTATAACAATTTCCTTTATCATAAAATTTTAAGTATAAGGAATATTAATCCTAAATAAAGGTTTAGAAAATTTCCAATTATAAAGTGTTTTATGTATCTCAAAAGCTATATACAAAAATTCTCTAATAATGCATACAAATGGAACAGCAAAAACTACCCCCCAAAATCCTGCTATTTCTCCCCCTGCCATTAATGCTAAAACTACCACAGCAGGATTTAAATTTACACTTTTCTGTATTATATAAGGCTGAATAAACCAATCGTCTATAAACCTTAAAAAAACAAAAAATAAAAGCACTTTTAAAACTGAATAAAAGGTACCATACTGAAGAAAAGCTATTATACAAGAAACAAAAGCACCTACAAAAGCACCTACATAAGGAACAAGGCAAGAAATACCAACAAGCATAGCTATAACTGAATAATAATTAATATTCATAAAAAATAGACCAAAAAAGGCAATAAAAGAAAGAATTAAGGCATCTGTAATAATACCCCTAAGATAATTGCCCAAACTATGATCAACTCTTGAAACAATATGAAAAACTACTTCTACATATCTAGATGGAATATTTTCAACTAAAATATCAAGAATTCTAGTCCCTTTTATCAATATAAAAAAAGATATAAAAGGAACAATAAAAAGAATCATAAAATAAGGAATAATTGACATAAGATAAACTGGAACTTCTGTTAGATAATTAAGAAGTTTATCCCTTATATTAAATTGTAAAATAAAAGGGAATTCTTTTGCCAGTTTTGAAAAAAAATTATCAAGGATAATGGATATTTTATTGTAATAAATAGGCCACTGATTAAAAAACGAATCTATATCAAACCTTGCAATATCAAAAACTAAAAAAGCTAAAATTAAAAAAAATGTTCCACTACATATATATAACATACCTACTACATAACTTCTTTTTATTCCTCTTACTTCGAAAAACTTAACAATTGGATTAAGAAGATATGAAAAAGATATACTCAGAATAACCACCATAAATGTTTTTCTTGCAAAATAAAAAACTATAAAAAATAACAATACAAAAAACAATGGAATATATATTTCTTTCAAACTTGATTTACTCATCTTCAAGTAATGCACGTAATCTAGCTGACAACACACATGCAAGATTATAACTTATTATTGAAGCAATTTTGGGTTTTGTTTTTATCATATCTTCAAGATTCACTTTATATAACATAAAAACAACACTATCCTGTAAAGCGACAGCACACATAGTACGTGGCATCTCTTCAAGTAATGCCATCTCTCCAACGAAATCCCCTTCATTTACTTCCGCCACTAAGTTTTTCATATCATTGCTATTATATAAACCAATTTTACCTCGATAAACTATAAAAAGAGCTCTCCCAATATCTCCCTTTAAAAAAATAACTTCCCCTTTAATATACTTTTTTTCATAAAGATCTTCAAGCAAATACAATAAATCCCTTCTTTTAATTCCTTTTAATATATGAATATTAGACAAAAATTTTATCTTTTCAAGAGTTTCTCTATCATAGACTCTATTGAAAAATTTATCCAATAACTTCATTTATCCTTTTTTAAAAAGATTCAAAAGCTTATATAGTATGTTATTAACTATTGTGGTTATACCATCTGAAATAACTCTAACTCCTTTAAATGCAGGTTTAGTATTTTCAACAATTTCATTAAGATTCATCGCAACTTTAGATATACTATCAATAGCTTCTCTTACTTTTTTTAATGTATCTATTACCTCTATTGCAACTAAAATAAATAAAACTGTAACAATCACTACACACACACTTATTACAACTTCCATTTAAACCTCCACTAATTTAAATTATATCAATTTATCTTACCATTTAAATGAAGGTGAAAGAGAAATTTCCTTCCACATTTTTGAATTTTCCATACATAAATAAAACTTATCAAGAGGGAAATTATATTTTTTAATATTTTCAATAATAAAATTATATATTTCTTTTCTTATTAAAAAAGGATATCTTAGCTTACCATCAAAATCAATAACCATTTCAAAATCTAACAAAATACTATCTGGAAAACGTTTTTCTATAATCTTTTTAGTATGTGGATAAAATCTAAGAGTACCTGCACTAATCCATCTTATATCCTTAGCAGATATAAATGAAAACAAATCAGAGATACATTCCCTATATAATTTTTTCCAATTATCTAGGTATATTATAGGATCAAAATGAACAGCTACTTTCCAACCACATTTTACTAGCTTTTCTAAACATTCGAGTCTTTTTTTGTAAGTAGTACAACCGTGTTCAAACTCACTACATATGTATTGGGGATTTATTGAATAAGAAATAACAACATTTTCACAAGGCTTTTCGTTAAGTATATTATCTATAACATCGGATTTGGTTTTAAATTCAAACACAATTCCATCAAGATTTCTAAAAAAGTTTATTATTTTGCTTGAATGATTAGTGATATTATCATAAACTAAAGAATCTGTAAACTCACCACTGCCTACCCTTAAAAGAGAAGATACTTTCATTTCTCTAATCTTTTTAAGATAATCATAAATATTTGTATTTATAATAATACCATCTACATTTTGATAACCAGAAAGATAACAATATTCACAATCAAAAGGACAACCAAAACCAAGATTTATAATAAAATATCCACAACTTATACAATTAGAAGTACAAGGACAAGATTTAATAAAATCAAACTTTTCATCTAATATATAAAATTTTCTTTTCCTATAATTATAATTAAAATTCTTAGTTGATTCTTTAATAACATTTTTTACAGAATCAACAACATTTAAGGATTTTATTTTATATATCTTTGATAATCTATCAACAATATCAATAAAATTACTATTTTTTTCTACCACCACATCTACTTCAAAAAATTCATCTTCTTTCCATATTTCATCATCATCTAAATCTAATTTTCCAAGAAAAAAACTTTTTAAAGGATAATATTTATAAGATATCGGATACCTCATCTTTATTAATTGTCTTTTAAACTGCTCGTAATTTATATATTTCGGTAAAATAGAAAAATCAATTTTCTTATATTTTTTAAATATTTCAAAAACTAACCTTTCGATTTCTCTTTTCTTATTTAATCCAAGAAAACTATAATTACTAGAAATATAAGAATTAACAGACTTATAAATTTCAATAGCTTTCATCTAATCTTATAAAATTTAAATTCTTTCTTTTTCCTTCTTTAAGAATCTCCTCAATCACCCTAAGAACCATCTTATTTCTTTTCGGACTATCATGTACTAAAATAATATTTTTATGTTTTAAATTTTTCAAATACTCACTTATTATTCTTTCTTCATTATAGGAATGCCAATCATAGCCAAAATCCCAATTAACAACCTTATATCCTAATTCTTTAGCTATATTTATCACTTTCTTCGAATAACAACCATAAGGATATCTAAGATAGCTAGGCTTATAGTTAATAATTTTAAAAATTTCAACCTCTGTTTTTTTTATTTCACTTACTAGAAGTTGTTTGTTTTCATTTTTTAGTTTACAAAAATTTATATGAGAATAAGTATGACTTGCTACAAGATGCCCATCTAAATAAATTCTCTTAAGCATATCAGGATATCTTTTTACATTTTCTCCTAAAACAAAAAAAGTTGCTTTTGCATTATATTTAGAGAGCAAATCACATATTTGATTTGTAATCGAAGAGGGTCCATCATCAACAGTTAAATATACATACTTCTTATCATCAGAAAAAAGAAAAATATACGTTATTAGAAGTATTTTAACCATCATATCAAACCTCTATAGCTTCAAACTTTTTTACAGCCTTTCTAAAAATATAATTAATTAAAAACATATTAACCAATAAAAATACAAAGATAGAAGAATAAAAAAATACTATATCAAAATCAGCATTCTTTAAATATCTAGACATAAAATATATCTTAATTGGATAGGCAAACCAAACTGCAACAGATAAAGTATACAAAACAGAAAGTGTCATAAATAAAAAACCTCCATAAGAAGACTCTACATAATGTATATTTTCAATATTAAAATCAGGAAATATTGCTCCCATAGATATAGCAAGACAACATATAAAAAAACTCATTATTACAGAAACAAAAATTGAAAATGAGAATATAAGTTTATCTATACCTAAATAATGACCTGAAAGGCCTACAAGAATTAGATTAAAAATCAATATATAAAAAAAATAAAAAACAAGTTTAGAATATAAAAAAGTATAAGCTTTAATAGGCAATGTTTTTATAATCCATACATTACCATCTTCAAGACTAACAGAAGGAAATACAAACCTCAAAGAAAGAGCTGAAACTACAAAACCACTTATAATTATATTAACAAATGCAATAAAATTTTTTGCATCTTGTCCATCAATAGGAATATTTCTTATACTAAATACATAAACCATACTTAAAGCAAAAACCAATATTGTTTGTGAATAATATCTTATATCTCTTATAAAATTCTTCCTCTCTTTAAAAATAAACATTAAAAATTGATTAATTCTCCTAAATTTTTTGTTTATTAAAAATTCAAAAGTTTTATTAAAGCTAAATTTAGTAGAAGGATTGTTTTGAGCACCATTAAAAGCTTTCACATACATTTTACTCCCAACTTTAACAATTAAAAAACTAACAAATATTAACATAAGATATTGTAAAAAACCGTAAAGAAAAAAATAAAAATATTCACCATTTGAAAACTTAATTAATGACTTAGTAAACCACCAACTTGGTAGATAAGAAGCTGTTGGAGCCTGAAGATAAGAAAGATAATTTACAATAAGACCTAAAGCATCAGGATTTAATAATTTTTCCGGTTTTGAAAATCTAATAGACATATAAACACCAGCAAAAGAAAAGCTAGACAAAAGCCACACAATATCGCGTGTTCTAGAAGAAGGGAAAAAATACATTAATATAATAGAAAAAAAAATTCCAAAATAGGAAGCTAAAAATGAATATGGAATAATTAAAAATAAAAACGCTACTATAAAAGAACTATTAAAATCACAACTTTTAATCATTGCAACCACATAAGGCAACATTACAGCAATAAGGCTCCATGATGAATAAAAAACACTTAATAAAATTTTATCTAGTAAAATTGAATGATGTGGTAGAGGGAAGGAAAATAAAAACTTCAAATCTGATGAATAAAAAAGAGTTGTCATAGAAATAATCAAAGAAGAAATTGCTATCATAAAAAAATTTATAAGAAAAACTATTGAGGACAGTTTCCATATAAGCAACATACCAATAATATCTATCCCTTTAAGATAATTTAAAATCCTTAAAAAACCAAGATATAAAAACGAAAGAAGTATTATTATAGAAATTGAAAATATAAAATTTTTAATCTTTTTCCATCTATTTAAATTTTTTATCCGATTAATAAATGATTTAAGACGATAATTTAAAATTATGAAATAATAATTCATTCGACAAGATTAAAAAAAAGATCTTCAAGGTTTTTATTAAGATCTAAATAAATATTTTTAACTAAGTTATTATAAACAATTTTTCCATTATTAAGAACACAAACTCTATCACAAATTTTTTCTGCCATTTCAAGTATATGTGTACAAATTAAAATAGATGTTCCATTTTCTTTTAATCTCTGAAGATAAACTTTAAATTTTTTTACGCTTATAGGATCAAGTCCCACAGTTGGTTCATCAAAAATCATAAGTTTAGGTTTTCTTATAATTGCAGATGCTATTAAAATCTTTTGTTTCATTCCATGTGAATATGTAACAAGTAATTTATCAATATCTTGTGATAAACCAAAATATTCACTAAGCTCAGAAATTTGATCATCATAATTATCAATACCATATATTTCCGATATAAAACTCAAAAATTCTCTTCCAGTAAGATTAGGATAAATAAAAGGCTCATCTGGAATATAAGATATCATTCTTTTAGCTTCTAAAGGTTTTTTAACAACATCAATACCACTAAGATAAATATTTCCACTAGTTGGAAGCAAAAGACCTGCTATCATTTTAACTGTAGTAGTTTTTCCAGCACCGTTTGGACCAAGCAAAGCAAATATTTCAGATTCTTCAATTTTAAAAGAAATATTATTAACTGCAATTTTATCTTCAAATTTTTTTGTAACGTTTACTATTTCAAGCATTAGCTATTAGCATCTTTTTCAAATTTTTTTCTAAAATCTTGAATCTCTATCTTTGACACATAACTTCTAAGATAGTGATTAGTAACATCATAAAATTTCTGCTGTTTTAATGTCATCAAAAATTGATTTTCATCTTTTATTTTTTCATTTTTAATAAATTGTTTATAAAAAGCTATCTCATCTGGACTCACTTTTATATTCTCAAAAATAAATGACTTAAATCTATTTGCAAGTCTAACACCTCTCCTCCACTCTTCATATTCTCTTGACGTCATTCTATAATTTGACCATACAGTATTAACATATAAACGAGGGTCAAATTTATCCTCAATTAGAAATGCTTGAGTGTTTTGTATCTCCATAGCAACTTCAAAATCGCTTATTTTGAATTTAAACTTTTTAGATTCCATTTTTAATATTTCCTCAACTATAAGTTCTTTAAATACTTCCTCCTTAACCATCTTTTCTACTACTTTATATGCCTCATCACTATCGATTTTCTTATTTTCTCTTATCAAATTATTCATAGCTATAGAAACCATTTTTTGGTAATGTTTAAATGAAATCCTTTTATTTCCAATCTTTGCAACTGTATCACCAATAGTTATCTCCCCAATATAAGCTCCAAGTCCAAAAAATATACTTACAACAAAAGCTACAACAGTAATTGTAAATATAATTTTTTTATACTTATTAAAAAAACCAATCATACTTTCTCCTTTTTCATATCAATATTACCACAAATATAAGCACCATCTTCAATCATTATTCGTGAAGTCCTTATATCTCCATTTACACAACCAATCGACATAATTTCAACTGAATTAGATGCTATAATATTACCATTAATATTTCCATATACAACACATCTACCACAAACTATATCACCATTTACTCTAGCAGTTTTAGTAACAAAAACCTCTTTTGAGCTTGTTATATTTCCTTCAACTACTCCTTCTACTTTGATAGATCCTTTAGTATTAATATTACCTATAAAAGTACAATCTTCTGTAATAACACTTTCACTTACAGTAAGTTCTGAAATTTTATCTTTAAAGACAGACATAATTAATTACTAGTTATATACTTTAAAGGATTTTTAGGAACACCATATTCCCAAACTTCGTAATGTAGATGCGGACCAGTTGATGTGCCTGTAGAACCAAGCTTACCTATAACAGTTCCTTTCTTGATAATATCTCCAATTTTAACAAATACTTGACTTAAATGACCATAAAGAGTTGTATATCCAAAACCATGATCTACAATAATACATAAACCATAACCAACCGCCCAACCAGTATATCTTACAACACCATCTGCAGTAACTTTTACATCTGTTCCAGGATCATTAACTATATCAACTCCACTATGAAAATCATAAGAAAAAGTAAAAGGATGAATTCTATATCCGAAATAAGAAGTTATATATCCATTTACCGGCCATCCTTTAGGAGTAGAATTAATTCGAGAAATATGAGAAGTAATGTAATTAAAAAGTTTTTCATAGTCTTTTATTCTCTGTTGAGCTTCAGACTTTATTATTCTATATGCATCTATTATTTCCTTATCATTAAGCCTAGAATAATCAACCCTATTTATCAAGTTTGAAAATCTAAGCCATTCTTTAGAAGAAGGACCACCAATAAATTCTGTATTACTAGACATTCTATTTTTTGAAAAAGATATCTCACTAAGTTGCATTTCAGCTTTTTTAAGAGCAGCAAGATAAGAAAAACTTTCTTCTGCTTCCCTTATAATTCCAGTTAACTTTCTTTTCAATATAAAATTTTCAATTTTTAAAGCATAATAATCAAGATATGAAAAAAAATTAAATAAAGAAAAACTAAAAATAATTAAAATAAAAAAAATAAAAATAAAAAAACTTAAAAAGCTTAAATTTAGTCTAAAATAAGGCAAATAAGAAGTAGGGGTCAAACTTATATAAATTCTATGTCTCAAAAAACTTTTAAAAAACTTTTTAAACAAATAAAAAAAATCTCTCATCAAATACAGTTTAACTAAATCTATATAGAAAGTCAATATTATTAAAAGCGCCCTCAACGGGATTCGAACCCGTGATTTCCGCCTTGAAAGGGCGGCGTCCTAGGCCACTAGACGATGAGGGCATTTTCTGTAATTAAAAGTAAGTTTAAGAGACTCAAAATGGAAATGTAATTATATCTTATCAATTTATTTTGTATAATGTCAAATAAGAGGTTTATATTATGGAAGAAAAAAAGGATAAAAATACTCAAGAAAATCAAAAAATAATAGGTGAAGTTGAAAAATTAAAGAAAAGAGATAAATTTTTAAAGATTATTTTAATTATTCTAATTTTTATAGTAATAATATTCTCAATTATAATTTATATCGTCTACATAAATTACAAAAAGTTTTCAAAAACAGTAGAAGAAACAATAACAAATATTGAACAAGAAATAAAAATAGAAGATTTAAAACAACAAACTCAAATAATTAGCTCATCTATATCATTTGAAAACTCTTCTCTTTCAAAAATAGGTACTCTTCCAAAAGACATAATTGAAACAGTATCAAAATCAGAAAATATTAAAAATGTAGAAGAAATTGTAGAAGATTATTACAATGATCCAGCTATAAATCAGTTTATAGAAAAATTTAAAAATGATCCAGAAATAAAAGAAATATTTGAATTACCACCAAAAGAAAGACCAATTAAAATGTTCAAAAAAATGAATGATCCAAAGTTTATGCAAAAAATTACAAAAGAATTTTTATCAAATCCTGAACTAATGAAATCTTTTATGAAAATGGGAACTGATCCTCGAATTCAATATATGATTCAAAACATTTCTTCAACTGACTTTGACAACATATCAAAAACATCTGAAGAGCCTAAAAATAAGAAAACTAAAAAATAAAAGAATGATTACAAATACTCCAATATATCTGTCCAAGGGAAATTCCACCATCATTTAAAGGAACTAATCTATTTGAGTATACTTTAAAACCAAAAATAGAAAGATTTTTGATTACTCCATTTAAAATATATCTATTTTGAAAAACTCCACCACTTAAAACCACATTATTTATAGAATATTCTTTTCTTAAAATATTGCACATATCAACAATAACATTTATAATAGAATTATGAAATTTAGTAGAAATTTTCTCTCTATAATATTCATAATCATAAATTACCTCATCTAAGAAATTTGAATATCTAAGAATATATTTTCCATTATATTTCTCTATAGAAAATTTATAACTTTCTAAAAGATCCTTAATAAGGAATGTCTCCATTCTCATAGGACCTTCTGCTTCAAAATCTGAATAAGTTTTACCAGTAACCACTACTGAAAAAGCATCAAACAATCTTCCACAGCTTGAACTATAAAAACCATTTATTTTCTTATTAAGAGATTTCAATACTAACTTTATTTTTTCTTCATTTACTTTACCTTTTAGAACTCTAAAAATAAAATCTTCTCTATCACTAAAAACAGAAACAAAACTTTTCCATATATCTTTAATAGAACTGTCTCCTCCAAATATAAAGAAATTTTCTAGATGAGATATTCTAGTTATCTTTTTATTTTTGAGTATAAAAAATTCACCTCCCCATATATTGCCATCCATACCATAACCGGTACCATCAAAGGATATTCCAATTAAATTATCATAAAGGTTATATTCTGCCATGACCGAATATATATGAGCTATATGATGTTGAACATATATTTTTTTAGCAATATTAAAATTATTTGATGCAATAAAAGAAGATCTATAAAGTGGATGCATATCACAAATCATAACAGTAGGTTTAAAATCATAAAGTTTTTTTATATTATTAAAAGTATTTTTATAATAAACAGCATTTTCTTGAGTATCCAAATCCCCTATATATTGGGATAAAAAGACATCTTCACCACGCAAAAAAGCAAATGAGTTTTTAAGATCCCCTCCACAAGCAAAAACCTCTTTATTACAAGAATAAGATAATTTTATTGGACTTGGTACATATCCCCTTGATCTTCTTATAAGCCTAAAAATATTTGTCTCATCAACAAATCCTATGCTATCATCTACTCTATTTATTATCTCTCTATCATGACATAAAACAGCTAATTTATTAAATTTAGATAAAGCCTCTTCATTATCTGTAATTATAGGTTCATCTTTAAAGTTCCCTGAAGTCATAACCAAAGGATTAAAAAAACCTTTTTCTCTAAGTTTTTTAAAAATAATCAAATGTAATGGCGTATATGGAATCATTACACCAACACAATCAAGTTTTGGAGAAACATATTCAAAATTTTTGTAATCCTTTTTTTTAAGCATAACTATTGGAGAAACAGACGATGTAAGTATTTCAGATTCTTGACTATTAAGCTCCAAGTATTTATCTATTTCAAACAAATCTCCAAACATAACAGCAAAAGGTTTAAATTCTCTCTTTTTTATCTTTCTAACTTTTTCTACACTTTTATAATTAAAAGCATCACATGCAATATGAAAACCACCCAAACCTTTAATTAAAACCACTTCTCCTTCCACTACTTTCTCTACAATAAAATCTATCGCTTTTATACCATTTACCTTTTTACCCTTCCAAACTACCCAAACCTCCGGTCCACATACAGGACATGCATTAGGTTGAGCATGAAAACGTCTGTTATTAGGATCGTTGTATTCATCTAAACATTTTCCACACATTCTAAAAATACCCATAGATGTATTTTTTCTATCATAAGGAATTTTTTCCGTTATTGAAAACCTAGGACCACAATTAGTACAATTCGTAAAAGGATATAAATATCTTCTATTTGACTTATCCACTATATCACTAACACAATCTTTACATATTGCTAGATCTGGTGGTATTAAAGCTGATTTTTTAGATGAATTTTTACTTATAATTATTTCAAAATCATTAAAAACTTTATTTTTAACATTTTCTATATAGATATTATCTATTTTAGAATTTACAGGTTTTTTTTCATTTATATTTTTTATGAAATTCCTTAATTCCTCATCATTGCTAACATTTACATATATTAACACACCTTGCGATGTATTTGAGACTGTTCCCTTAAGATTTAAAGACTTTGCCAAATTATAAATAAAAGGTCTAAATCCTACACCTTGTACTGTACCAGTTATAATTATCTTTTTAGTCATCTAATTTTTTCATTTAAATAATCATACTCACTACCAAATAAACTATGAGGAATTAAATATGAAAGTATCATAAGTATAGAAGAAAAAACTATATATTTAGATACATTCTTTTTTCTTATAGAAAACAATAAAGCAACACTCCAAGATAAAAAAACTATAAGAGTTTTATTATCTGTTATATCATAACCTAACGGAAATCCACTCCACCATAGTCCAAAAGCTTGTTTTTGTAATAAACCTCCAAATACAAACCCACCAATTAAAAGCAAAATCCAATTAATGTATAACAACAAAGAAGAATATTTTTTATCAAAAATAACTCTAAAAAACATATATAAACTTAAAACTAAAGAACCAAACATTATAATTACGTGTATAATTAGAATCCAGCTATCGACCTTGTTCTTAAATCTTAAAATAACACTTTTATTATTTATTTTAAACTCATTCTCTCCAATTTTAGCATAAACATTATACTCAATCTTTGCAGCCGGTGGAAAATCACTAGGAATATTAGCTATAAATTTTTTATTAGAATCTACAAAACTAAACCTAATAATTTTGAATTCTTCGTTAATCTTATACCTTTTATATTTAATATAAAAATCTCCAACTTTAGAATCTATTACTGCATTACATTTCTGTTCTTTTATAGTACAACTTCTTGGAAAAAAATATTTTATATTATCATTATAAATATCAAAAGATCCTTTAACTGGATATGTTGGCCCAGTTTTTCTTTGAAAAAAAACCAACAATACCGAAAATAAAAGAGAGAAAAATAAATAAATAATTTTTCTTAGCATATTCTCGGCAATTGCTCTCCACTCATACTTATGACCATTCTTCTCATTCCTGAAATAGTTTTTAAATAAACACCATTTTCATATAAAATTCTACCTATAATAGCTGATTTTCTACCATAACAATGTTTTTTCATTTTTTCTAACACCCTATCTCCATATTTACTATCAACAATTACAATGATCTTACCTTCATTTGCAACATATAAAGGATCTATTCCTAAAAGCTCACAAGCAGATTTAACAGATTTATTTATTGGAATAGATGCTTCATCAATCTCTATACCAAAACCACAAGCTAATGAAATCTCAATAATTCCTTCAGCAAGTCCTCCTCTAGTCAAATCTTTAATACATCTTATTCCTGGAATATTTTTTATCATTGAAATAAGTCCATTTAAAGGAGATACATCGCTTCTAATACTTCCTTTTATTCCAAGTTTATGTCTTTCATTCATAACAGCAATTCCATGCGATGCAATTTCCCCATTTATAATAATTAAATCTTTAGGCTTAGCATTTCTATAAGAAAAATTTAAATTTTCCTCAAAAAAGCCTATTCCACTTGTGTTTATAAAAACCCCATCAGCTTTTCCCTTTTCTACAACTTTAGTATCACCACAAACAATCTTTACATTAGCCTCAATACACGCCTTTTTCATTGACCTAATTATTTTTCTCAAGTTATCAATTTCAAATCCTTCCTCTATAATAAACCCAGCAGAAATTACATAAGGAATAGCTCCACTAACTGCTAAATCATTAACCGTTCCACATACAGCTAATCTGCCTATATCTCCCCCAGGAAAAAATAAAGGATTCACTACATATGAATCAGTGGTAAACGCAATTTTTTCATTATTTTTATTAAAAACATATGAATCCTCAAATGTATAATTTGATTCAGATATTCCAAGTTCTTTAAGAAACACATTTTTTATCAATTCAAAAGTATATTTTCCACCACTTCCATGTTCAATTTTTATTAAACTATTCATTATAATTCTTCTCCTTTTTTTTAGAAAGAATAAAATTTAAAAATCTGTTTACTTCTTTACTGAATTTTTTTCTTTTACAATAAATCATATAAACTGGTCTATATAATGGAGTTGTAAATCTATAAAATTTTAATCTTGAATTTTTTTCATCCTCTATGACTGAATTTAGCGGAAGAATAGAAAAACCAGTATTTGACATCACTGCTGCTTTAATAGTATCAATATTATTTAGTTCCATAGTTATATTTAGCTTTACATTACTTTTCTTCAGAATATTATCAATAAATTTTCGTGAAGGTGTATTTTTTTCAAAAAATACAAGTTTAAGTGAAGAAATATAAGAAAGCGGAACTTGATTTTTTTCTCCAATTTTAAATGATACTGGAGCTACCAGAACAAGTTCTTCATCTGCTACTGGTATAGAAGAAAGATTATGATCATTAACACTTTTACAAGCAAGAAAGCCAAAATCCGCATCTCCTTTTATTACTTTTTCTATTACTTCATCCCACTCCATATAATTCAAACTAATTTTGATATTTGGATTAAGAGAGATAAATTCTCTTATATAATTTCTAAGATAGTATATTCCCACACTATATATCGATGAAATCCTCACTTCACCTAAAATAGATCTATTAAAATTCAAATTAACTTTCTCAAGCATTTCACTGTATTTAGAAACTATATCTGAAGAATATTGATAAACTATCTTGCCTATTTCTGTAAGTTCAAGTTTCTCATTTTTCTTGAGAAAAAGTTTAGTTTTAAAAATTATTTCTAATTTTTTCATGTGTTGGCTTACAGCAGACTGAGTTACAAAATTTAACTCTGCAGTTTTTGTAAAATTTTGAGTATCAATAAGATCTTTAAACATTTTTAAAGTTTCTATATTCATCTTTTAACTCCATATTTATACCATGCAGCACATGCTCCTTCAGATGAAACCATACAAGGACCAACAGCATCTTCAGGTCTACATCTTTTTCCGAATAAAGGACAATCAGACGGTTTTTTTAATCCTAACAAAATCATTCCACATAAACAATCTTTTGGTTCTAAAGAATCTTTAATCTTAACATTAAACTTTTTCAAAGCATTAAAATATACATATTTTTTTGTAAAGTCATAGCCAGAGTATTTAATAACTCCAACTGCTCTCCATCTTGAATCTACAACACTAAAAACTTCTTCCATCACTTTCAAAGCATTCTTATTACCTTCATAATTTACTGCTCTACTATATTCATTTATAATTTCATTTTGATTATTTATTTTTTTTTCAAGTAATATATCGATGCTTCTTAAAATATCAAGTGGTTCAAAACCAGAAATAACTGAAGGTATATTATATTCTCTTAAAAAATCATATGATTTAGCTCCAATTATAACACTAACATGTCCAGGTAATATAAATCCATCTATAACACCTATTTTAAAATCAACTAAATACTTTAAAGCAGGAGGTACTAATTTAAAAAAAGGAACAATACTAAAATTTCTCACACCATTTTCAAAAGCATATTTAACAGAAGCAGCAATAGTAGGAGCAGTAGTTTCAAAGCCAACACCAACAAAAACAACCTCTTTAGAAGGATTTTCACAAGCAATATTTATCGCATCCATAGCTGAATAAACAACTCTAACATCTTTATTTAATAATCTAAGTGAAGACAAACTTTTTCCCAAGGTTCCTTTTACTTTCATCATATCACCAAATGTTGTAATTATAACATCATTTTTTTCACCCAATTCAATAATTGAATCAATCTCACCCTGTGATGTAACACAAACAGGACAACCTGGTCCCGAAATAAGATTTACATATTCATATAAAGCATCTCTTATACCACTTTTTGCTATAGACATTGTATGTGTACCGCAAACTTCCATTATATATACATTTCTTAAATATTTTCTTTTAAAAATAACTGCTTTTTGTTTTATCGATTTAACTATTTCAATTGCTATTTTAGGATTAGACCACACAGATGAAGAAAAAATCTCATTTATTTGATTCATAGATTTCTTTAAAAGTTTCAAGAGTT
>JAOAEH010000062.1 GCA_026416895.1 Elusimicrobiales bacterium | reverse complement strand
TGATAACCTTTAGGAAGACCTACAAATTCTCCAGATGCTTCTAAAATTGTATTAGGATAATTTTTAAGATAAAAATCTATATTTGGAGTTTTAGCAGCTTTAACAGCATTATACTTATCATCATCTCGACCAATACCCCATCCATCTCTAACTATCAATAAAACTTTTTTCATTCTTATCTCCTATAATTCTAAACTATATAAGTTATTTTACAAAATCATTTTTATCTGAAAAATAAGGATGAGATATATATGGTTTTTTTTGTGGTTTTTCATGAGATCTAATAAACTCAACTTCTCTTACAAAAATTTTTTCTGGAACAACAATAGTAGAAGGGATCGATTTGCTATAATAAAAAGGGCCTTTTTGGAAAAAATTATAAACATATCTTTTATCTGAAGTAAAATTTATGTCTCTAAGCATTCTTAAAGATACAGATTCAAAATCTATATTCGTAAGATATTTTATTTCATTTGTCTTTATATTCAACACAGCTACAACTAATGGTTTAGGAAGTTCTTTTTCTATATCTGATAAATCTGAACTCATCCTTTTAATTATTGCTATTTCATCATAATTTTGCTCTTTCGCATAATCAATAGCTTTTTTAAAGAACTCATCATCATCAAAAGCTTTAAAAGATTCAACAAAAACATTTGAAGAAAAAGGATATACATCCATAAAATAAGAACCTCTTCCTCTACCATTTGAACTGAAAGAATACTCAGATACTTTTTGTGAAGAATATATGTTTTTAAGTATTCCATTCTCAACAAGAGTCAATCTATATGGCATTACACCTTCATCATCAACCCTATACGAACCAACCAAAAACCTACCTAAATATTTCTCAATTAAAGGATCGTCATATACCTTTATAAAAACAGGAAAAATTCTTTTCCCTATTCTATCTACAAGTTTTGGTATATCATAGTAATATTTTAAATACTTTTCACCCTCAGTCTCAGGTAATGGATAGAACGATATATTTCTAACAAATAAATAATTTATCATTTGAGCTGATGCATCTTTTTCAAAAATACAAGGGCCAAGAAAGTAATCTTTTTCTTGAGCCTTAAATGTTTTAGAAATAATATCAAGATATTCAACTACATCCCTATAAATATTATCTTCAAATTCTTCTTCACTATTATAAATAAAATCTTTTAGATCGTTTTTAATATAACCTTTGTCATCTTGAATCTCTAAATTTAGTGAAAAAATTACTAAATACGAAGGCCTTTTTATATAACTACCATTAGAATTTGCATATCTAAGAATTTCCTTCCTAATTGTAAACATAAATTCAATAGATTTTATCATCGGATATTTTCTTGAAACTTCAGAAGTCTTTATAAAAATATTATTATATTTAATGCAGTCTGGTTCTATTTTTTTTTCTTCAATTATTAACCTTACTGGTTGTGAAAAGACAATTTCAGGATATGTTTTTTTTATTTCTCTCTTTTGTCTATATGCTTTCTTTTTTGAGAAAATCTCACATGCATTTTTATAAATCTCATCACTCAAATACCACAACCCCCATCTAATAGCATCATAATTATCCTCGGTAGTAATTAAATAATTTATAGGTTCATAATTGTTTAAATCAAATATAAAATTAGAATTATCAAAATTTACATCCCCTATTCTTATTTCAGCTTTAGCTATCCTTTTTCTATCTCTAGAAGTTGAAGTGATATTCCCAAAAAAAGCTTTTGAAATACAACTATCTATATCATATACTGAATAAGATATAAAATATGGTTTAGGGAAATTGTTATCATTAAGCTTATTTAAATTTCTAGCTATTTCATCACGCATTGCTTTTATAACGATATCTTCACTCATAATTAAACTATTAAAGATAAATATAAAATAAAACAACATCATTACCTCCTAAAATTTATATTTTTCTGTATGTGGAGGAGGCAATAAAGGTGGTTTCTTAGAAGATTTCACTATTTTTTGAGTTTCAATCTCTGAAAATAGCATTGAACCTGAAACAGCACTCACATCCACCCAACCAGATTCAGCACCACATACACCATTAAACACATCATAATCATCAGAAACTGCAATAATTTTTGAAAAAGTTTGTAGAGGAGTTCCAACCATATTAAGTCCTTTTATTGGTTCCTTTTTGCCATCAGGATACATTTTCACAGCATCCTTTATAAGAACTGTATAACTTTGAGGCATAGTTCTTTGTGTATAAGTATAACCACCTTCTATATCATTAATTATAAGCCCATACGGTTTTTGAGTCTTTATAATTAAATCAATTAGTTTTTTTTCAAGTTCTTCATAAGAGACAGTATTTTTAAATTCAGCAATTAAATTTCCCTGTCGTGCCACAGTCATATATCCAGGACTCCTCCTACCATGACCATTGGAAAAATATATTCCTCTAACTGGAACTCTTTGCATAAGAAAATTTTTGAGTACACCATTTTCAACAAGAATTGTTTTTTGAGCCTTAATTCCTTCATCATCATATAAATAATGTCCATTTAAAAAGATACCATTAAAATATTCCAAAGTTGGATCATCATATATAGATATAAATTCTGGCATTATTTGTTTACCAATTTTATCTGCAAAGGTATGCCCTTCTTTTTCTCCTTTCTGTCTATGTCCTTCTATCCTATGTCCAAATATTTCATGCCAAAATACTGCTGCTGCTCTATTTTTAAGTATAGCTGGACCAGTGTATGGAGGTAAATTGGAAGCGTTAAGTTGTTTTTTAAGTGAATCAATACTATTTTTAAACTCTAACTCAATCTTTTTCACATCAGGAAATTGATTTATTTTGTTGAAATAATAAGATCTATAAACAAAAAGATCAGTGCCATCATCTGATCTACTAAAAACTTGCCATTTTAAACTATACTTTCTAGAACCCTCAACAATTGAACTTCCTTGAGAATTTACTATATATCTAGTCTCATTTAATGAAGAAAATATAATTTTACCATCTATCAAAAAAATATGTCTTTTCATCTCTAATGCTAAATTCTTTAATATATTTTTTATCTTAATCTTATCAATTTTTTCATTATCAACTGTTTTATAAAAAGTAGAAATTTCTACATCGTATATAAAATCACCTGATTTATCCTCTTCCTCAGCAGTTATATTTTTGTTAGCTATAACCTTAGTATATCTTTCAACTGCCTCTTTTATAGCTTCGTCAGTTAATAACCACAAGGATGTTTTTATTGCTATAAGATCTCTTGAAGGTATATCTAATGATTTAATATATCTAGCATTATCCAGATAACTTCTTGATTTTATCTCATGAGTTGAATCAAGTTGTGGATTCCCAATTCTTACATCACATGCAGCAACTGTTCCATTCCAACTATATTCATTCAATACAGCATCCATTTTTACAGAAACGTTCCATTCATCTCTTTTCCATGCTTCATATCCTATAAAATACAAAGGATAATCAAGTTTATCTTTTATTTTAGAAACAGTTCTAAAAAC
>JAOAEH010000012.1 GCA_026416895.1 Elusimicrobiales bacterium | reverse complement strand
CCATGCTATATATATTCGTAATTTTTCATTTGAAAAAGCTGGAGTTGGCCAAAAATCTAAAAGATGTTTAAATTTTTTTGCACTATAACCAGTTTCTTCTAAAAGTTCAGCTTTTGCTCTTTTTAAATGCTTATCTTTTTTCGAAACAAGTTTCCCTGCAGGTATTTCAAACGTTACCTCTCCCACAGGATGACGATATTGTTTAACAAAAACCAATTTTTCATCTTTATCAATAGCAACTACAGCAACGGCTCCTGGATGATCCATATATTCTCTCGAAACTATTTTATTATTTGGAAGTTTGACTCTATCAATACAAAAGGAAATAACTTTTCCTTGATATAATGTTTTTTTTGATATTTTTTTTTCAAATAACATTCTAAATTAAATTTTATAAAATTCTTTATATCTTTTATATAATAAAAATATGACTCAGAGATTTGTACATCTTCATAATCACTCAGAATATTCATTACTAGATGGAATGTTAAGAATTACCGAGATAGATGGAAAACCTTCAAAATTTTTAGAAAGAGTAGCTAAAGAAAATGGAAATGGTTCTAGTATTGCTATCACTGATCATGGAAATATGTATGGTGCTGTGGCTTTTTATACAAATGCAACAAAAGTAGGACTTAAACCAATAATTGGAGTTGAGTTGTATATAGCAGAGATCGATAGAAAGGATAAAAATAAAGAATCAAAGCAATTAGTAGGACATTTAACTGCTTTAGTTTCCAACGAAGAAGGATATTATAACCTAGTTGAAATGTTATCAAAAGCCTATTTAGAAGGATTTTATTATTATCCTAGAATAGATTTTGAACTTTTAGAAAAATATAATAATGGAATAATATTTCTATCAGGATGCCTTCAATCTTTAATAAATCAATATATCCTTAAAGATAATCTTAAAAAAGCAATAGAAATTGCTGAAAAATTCAAAAATATTTGTGGAAAAGATAATTTTTATATTGAACTAATGAATCATGATATTGAAGATGAAAAAAAAGTAATCAAACCATTAATTGAAATTGCAAATAAACTTTCCTTAGAAGTTGTAGCAACAAATGATTGCCATTATGAATTTAAAGAAGACGCCTTTGCTCATGATATACATTTATGTATTTCAACTAATTCAAAACTTGAAGATAAAGATAGACTAAAAATGGAAACAAACGAATTTTATTTTAAATCTTCTGATGAAATGATAAAACTTTTCACTGAAATACCACAAGCAATTAAAAACACTCTTGAAATAGCATCACGGTGTAATTTTAAATTTGAAAAAGGAAAGATATATTTGCCAAACTATGAAGTACCAAAAGAATACATAGAAAAAGCTTTAGGCAAAAAAGATGATGCTCAGTTTTTATACTTAAAAGATCTTTGTGAAAAAGGTCTAAAAGAAAAACTTGGAAACATTCCACAAGAATACAAAAAAAGATTAGATTATGAACTTGAAACAATAAAAAATATGGGATTTTCAAGTTATTTTTTAATAGTTAAAGATTTCATAGATTACGCACATCAAAATTATATCCCAGTTGGACCAGGTAGAGGTTCAGGAGCAGGATGTCTTGTCTCATATGCTTTAAATATAACAAAAATAGATCCAATAAAAAACAATCTGTTATTTGAAAGATTTTTAAATCCTGGAAGGAAATCAATGCCAGATCTGGATATAGATTTTTCAGATTCAGGAAGGGAAGAAGTAATAAATTATGTTAGAGAAAAATATGGTAAAGAAAATGTAGCTGATATAGTAACATACGGAACTATTATGGCAAAAACTGCTTTGAAAGATGTGGGAAGAGTTCTTGGTTTTAGTGCATCTGAAATGAATAAAATAACAAAGATGATAGATAACAATATGACTCTAGATGAAGCATTATCAAACATACCAGAAATAAAAAAAATATACAACTCTTCAAAAGAATATAAACAACTTTTCGATATAGCTAAAAAGATAGAAGGACTAAAAAGACACACAGGAGTTCATGCTGCAGGAAAAGTAATCACAGAAAAACCAGTATATAAATATGTGCCTCTTGCTCAAAGGGAAGGAATAGTAACTACACAGTATGATGGAGAAACACTTACAGAACTTGGATTATTAAAAATAGATTTCTTAGGTTTAAGAACACTTAGTGTTATTCAGAAATCTGTTAACTTAATAAAAAATAAAAACAAAGAATTTGATATAGATAAAATACCTTTTGATGATTCAAAAACCTATGAACTTTTATCAGAAGGAAAGACAACTGGTATATTCCAACTTGAAAGTGAAGGAATGAAAAAGCTTGTTAAAAATTTAAAACCAAATGTGTTTTCTGATCTTTCCGCACTTGTTGCACTGTATAGACCAGGACCAATAGAAGCAGGAATGATAGATTCTTATGTTAACAGAAAACATGGAAAAGAAAAAATAACATATGATCACCCTATACTTGAAGATGTATTAAAAGATACATATGGAACTATAATATATCAAGAGCAAGTAATGGAAATAGCAAAAAGAATGGCAGGATTTAGTCCATCAGAAGCTGATGATTTAAGAAAGGCAATGGGTAAAAAAATACCAGAAGAAATGGAAAAATTAAGAGATAAATTTATTAAAGGAGCACACGAAAAGGGAATAAATCAAAAATTAGCAGCAAAAATATTTGAACAAATGTATAAATTTGCTGGATATGGTTTTAACAAATCTCATTCAGTTGCATATGCAACAATAGCATATCAAACTGCTTATCTAAAAGCAAACTATCCACTAGAATTTATGATTTCTCTACTTACAAGTGAAATTGGACATAATGCTATAGGTTCGGATCAAAAAGAAAATAAAATGATAACCTACCTTGAAGAAGCAAAAAATATGGGATTTGAAATATTACCACCTGATGTAAATAAATCATTTCCAGAATTTACAGTTGAATATATAAACTCAAAACCATATATAAGATATGCTTTGACTGCTATTAAAAACATAGGAGTTGGAGTAGCAGAGGAAATTGTTAAAGAAAGAGAAAAAAATGGATTATACAAATCATTTAATGATTTTATAGCAAGAAACTCATCTAGACAAATAAACAAAAAAGTTTTAGAATCATTAGCAAAATCTGGTGCTTTTGATTCAATAATTGAAGGAGATAGAATAACAAAAAGAACAAAAGCCTTAAACATGTCTTTAAATGAAAATTCTTCTATATTGGCTATGAATATTCAATCATTATTTGAGATAACAGATGAAAAAAAATTAACAGAACATGAAATTTTAAACAACGAAAAAGAAGTCTTAGGATTATACTTATCCGGAAATCCACTTATAAATGCTAACAGAATCATAAAGATGATTTCACCAATTGATATAAAAGATATTATAAAGGGAAACATAACTCCCAATACAGAAATAAAAATAGTTGGAATTATAAATGGCCCTATTAAGACAACAACAACAAAAAACAAAGAAACAATGTGTAAATTTAATATTGAAGATCTTACAGAATCAATAGATGTTACTGTTTTTCCAAAAGTATATGAAATATGTAAAAACTATATTCAATCTGATAAAATACTAATAGTAAAAGGTAAAATTAAAGAATCTCAATTTTCAAGCAAAAAATATGAAATTGTTGCTGATGAGATTTTAGAAATATATGATTATATCAAAACGTACTCAAAAAGCTTTATAATATATTTTGAAGGTAAAACGTTAATGGCGGAGGAAATGAAAGAATTAAAAGAAATAAAAAAAACTCTGGAACATTATTCAAACAGTTCTAAAACAAAAGTATATTTAGTAATAAAATCCATAAATAAACACATCTATACTATTGAAACCTCTATAAATGTTAATGTTACTCAACAATTTATAAAAAAGATTGAAGAAGTGGTAGGGAGAAACTCATGGAAAATAACTTAAAAGTTCTTATAGCAGATGATGAAACTGATATAGCTGAACTAATTAAAGCTTTTTTAACAGCTAATAAATTCGATTGTGATACAGTAACAAATGGAAGAGATGCTTTGGCAAGTATAAGAGAAAAAAAATACGATGTTGTTATTTTAGATGTAATGATGCCATATATAGATGGATATCATGTAGCATATGAAATATCGAATCAAAGCAATCAACAAAATTCTCCTGTCATAATTATCCTTACATCCAGAGATGTACAACTAGAAAGACCCATAGCAAAAATGAGTGGTGCTTTTGAAATAATTCAAAAACCTTTCAAACTTGATAATTTATTAGAAACAATAATGAAAGGTATAAAAGAAAAAAGGGAGGTATCAAATGAATAAATTAAAAGACAAACTTTTATTTATTGAAGAAGAAATCAATAATTTAAAAAAAGAAAACAGATTCTTAATTCCAAGAGTATTAAACTCTGCACAACAACCAATTGCTATAGTAGATGGTAAAAAAGTAATTAATTTAACATCAAATAATTACTTAGCTATGACTAATCATCCAGAAGTAAAAAAGGCAGCAATAGAAGCGATTAAAAAATATGGAGTTGGAACAGCCGCTGTAAGAACTATCATCGGAACAATGGATATACATCTAGAACTTGAAAAGAAATTTGCAAAATTTAAAAATACTGAAGCAGCAATACTATTTCAATCTGGATTTACTACTAATGTTGCAGTATGCCAAACTCTTATGTCAAGTGAACAAGATCTTTTAATATCTGATGAACTAAATCATGCTTCAATAATAGATGGAGCAAGATTAGCAAAATCACCAAGAATGATATATAAACACAAAGATATGAAACACCTAAAAGAAATATTAGAATCACCTCAAGCAAGAAAAGCAAGAAGGAAACTAATCGTTACAGATGGAGTATTTTCAATGGACGGAGATATTGCTCCCTTACCAGAAATAGTAGAACTTGCTAATAAATATGATGCAATAGTTATGGTGGATGATGCTCATGCTAGTGGTGTAATAGGAAAACAAGGAAGAGGTACTGTAAATCACTTTGGTTTAGATGGTAAAGTTGAAATACAAATAGGGACTCTCTCAAAAGCATTTGCAGCTGTTGGTGGATATGCTGCTACTACAAAGAAACTTAGAGATTATCTTGGTTCTGTTGCAAGACCATTTTTATTTTCAAGTTCTCAACCACCTTCAGTAGTTGCAACCTGTATTAAAATACTTGATATACTCTTAAAAGAACCTTATCACTTTGAAAAACTTTGGGAAAATACTAAATTTTTCAAAGAAGAATTAAAAAAAGCTGGATTTGATATTGGTGAAAGCGTAACACCTATAACTCCAATTATGGTATATGATAGTCAAAAAGCAATTAAATTTTCAAAAATGTTATTTGAAGAAGGGGTCTTCGCACTTTCGATAGTATATCCAACTGTTCCTAGAGGGAAAGAAAGATTGAGAACAATAGTAACAGCAGGACATACTATAAAAGATCTTGAGTTTGCTTTATCAAAATTTAAAAAAATTGGAAGAAAGTTAGGAATAATCAAATAACTATTAATGCGAATAATCATAGCTCAAAATGCTGGTTTTTGTCCTGGGGTAAATAATGCTATTGAAAAAGTAATCGAGCTTGCTTCTAAAAAAAAGAAAAAAATATACACATTAGGTCAACTAATCCACAACAACGAAGTAATAAAAGAATTAGAAAAAAGAAAAATAAAAGCAATAGAAAAGATAGAAGAAATTGAAGATACAGAAAATTCAATATTAGTTATACGTGCACACGGAATCCCTCCTGAGCTAGAAAAAGAGATAAAAGATAAAAAAATTGATTTTGTAGATGCAACCTGTCCATTAGTAAAAAGGGTTCATAGAATCATTACATATTACAAAGAAAAAGGATATAAAACCATAATTTTAGGTGATCCAAATCATGCTGAAGTAATTGGATTAATTGGTTATGCTAAGCCAAACTTTGCTGTTATATCTTCAGAAAAAGAGGCAGAAAAATTAACAAATCTTGATAAAGTAAATTTAGTTTCACAAACAACACAGGAAGAAGAATTATTTATTAAAGTTGCAGAAATACTAAGTAAAAAATCTAATGAACTAATTATATCAAATACAATATGCGAGCCAACAAAAAATCGTCAAAAAGAAACAAAGCATTTTGCCTTAAATTCAGATCTAGTAATAGTTGTCGGTGCTAAACATTCAGCAAATACAAAAAGATTATATGAAATTTGTAAAAACCTAAATAAAAAAGCAATACTTATAGAAAATGACTCAGAAATAACGCCTGAAATTTTTAATAATGTAGAAACTGTATTTATCACAGCGGGTGCCTCTACACCAAAATGGTTAATAGAAAAAGTTGCAAGAAAAATAAAAAAATTAACTACTCAAAAAAGCAAAATTTATCAATTAACAGAGTTTATGGTATTAAATGGATTTATTAGTTTGTTTTCATTTATAACTATAATTATCATATCATCAAAAATCATGGAAATAAAATTAAAAATTTCAGAAATTTTATCACTAACTACAGCTTTAAATTTTGCACATTTAATAAATAGATTTTCAAATACAAAGGAAGAAAATATAAGAAAATTCTTAATCTTCGAATATCAAAAAACAACTAAATCTATTATAACGTTTTTTCTATCTATCTCTATATTGTTATCTCTCACAAATAAAAAACTTATTTACCTATTAATACCATTTATAATTCTATCAATAACATATAAAAAATTTGAAAAGATAAATATATTCAGAATCACAAAAGAAACTTTAATATCCTTAGGTTGGCTGTATATATTTGTAATAATACCTTTCTTATTAGCAAAAAAAACTGAATTAACATTAAACATAATAATATCTTCTTTTTTCATTTTAACACTATCATTTATCCGAAATACTATATTAAGATTGCTATATATACATAGTGATATGATATCAGACAAAATTGAAAACAAAAAAGAGTTTTATATTATCATAACTATCTCAACAATATCTCTTTTTAGCTTAGTTTATTTCTTAGAAATAAAATTATTAATATTTTTGATAATACTTTTCGTATACTACTTATTTATTCATCAAATAATACACTCCAAAAAACTATCACATAACATAATAAATGAACTACTTGTAGAACTTCCCTTTATAATTCTATTAGGATATTTTATAGCTATTAGTTTCTTTAAAACTTTTAATTTTAAATAAACTTTTATAAAATTTAATTAAATGGAAAAATAATTAAAGAGGTGCATATGATAGAAAAAATATTAATATCAACAGTTGGAACCGGGATAATAGGACCTCTATTCATACCTTTTATTAACAAAATATCAGAAAATGTTAGAAATTTATTTACAATTTTCTTAGTTGGCATAATTTTTATATTTAATTGCATTCTTATGCAAAATAGTTTTATATCTAATGTGAGTTATACTATAAATTTTATACCGCTTATGGATTTAGTAATAAAACTAGATCCACTATCAGCATTTATGGCAACAATATCCTCTTTAACTAGCTTAGTAATAGTTATATATTCTATAGACTATATATCACATTATGAAAACAGAACGGAATATTATACGATGGTTTTACTTTTTGTTGGAGCTATGATGGGACTTGTTTATTCTACAAATTTAATATGGATGTACATATTTTGGGAAATCACTGGTTTTACTTCTTGGAGACTTGTCGGTTTTTTTAGATCTGATAAAGATTTTTTAAAAGCAAATAAGACAATTCTCGTTACTGTTTTTGGTGCAATAATAATGTTGATAGGAATAATATCAATTGGACTAGAATATGATACATTTGATATGAAAAATCTTATTGGTAAAGAAATTGGAATGATACCTGCTTTATTAATTCTTATTGGAATTCTATCAAAATCTGCAATTCTTCCATTTTCAACATGGTTACCTGATGCAGGTGTTGCTCCTTCTACTGTCACTTCGCTCCTACATGCAGCCGTTTTGGTAAAAATAGGAACTTTTGCTTATGCAAAATTGTTTGGAACTGTTTTTAATATGCCCGTAGAATTTAACTATATTATGCTTATAATTTCAGGAATCACA
>JAOAEH010000060.1 GCA_026416895.1 Elusimicrobiales bacterium | reverse complement strand
TGTTGATCTATGTATATCTTTTCTGAACCAGGTTTAATAGGTAAAAAAGAAGTATAACTACTAAATATTATTGAATAATACTTTCTTCTTATATAAGAACTATCTGGAATATCTATAGTTTTAAATTGAGTATTACCTATAAATTGCTTAGTTTTTGCCTGACCTTTTGTTCTAGAGCCTATAATAGTGGTTTTAAAACCACCTTTTTTTAAATCAGCTCTTATACCAAAAAGCTGTTTATTATAAGAGACAAATTCAGTAGAAGGAAGAGATAAATCTATATCACCAAAAGAAATATTTTGAACCACCTCCTGCGGTTCTCCTTGATAAACGATAGATATATCCTGTTTATCATCTTTAGTATCATCATAATCTACATTAACAGTAATCTTATCACCAATTTTCCCTTGCATTCTAACCTGAAGCTGTTGTGTTATATCAAAATTTGAAACAGATTGTTCTCTCTTTGTTATTGTTTGTTCATTTAAATATTTCTTGCTCGAATAATTAAGTGTAATAACCTTTCTTCCTGTAACATTTAATGATGTTCCACTATCTAAAAATTCAATCTGAGGGCCAAGTGTGGGAACTGAAGTAGTTAAATCTATGTTAGAAATTACCTCAACTTTTTTTTCTTTTTCTATCTGTCCAGCTTCCATCTTTTTAATAAAATCATGCCAATTTTTTTGATTAAAATCTATAGAGTAATTAAAATCATCAAAAGGTTTTTTTTCTTGTGGTTTAGATTCCTCTCCTACCCCAGTTATATCAATATACGATGTATTAGACATAATCAAATCGTTATAATTTGAAATATTGTTTAAAAAATCATTAAAATCAAATGAAAATAAATTCTGCAGTAATAAGTTTAAAAAAATAATGATAAATTTTATTAACATAAGAGTTATATTATTAAAAACAACTAGAGCATAATTAAATTATATATAATAGTTATTGTTTTATGTTTTATTTTCTCAAGATAAATCTAGCAGATAAAATAATTTTAAAGTATTATCTAAAATATTTCATATCATCCTTGAGCCTATTTATATCAATATTTTTTTTATTCTCTTTTCTTCAAATAATAAACGATAAAGACATATCAAAAGGCTTGTCATTAGCTTTTATAATTAAAGCTATTATTTACCTTATCCCATCAGTAATGAATAATTCTTTAATATTTTCTACAGTATTTTCTGTATTTTTTACCATCGGAGAGCTATCACTAAAAGGAGAGATAACAGCACTTCGGTGTTGTGGATATTCATACTATAATTTCATTATAAAAATTATAATACTAACAGTAATATCTGTTCCTATTCTCTATTATCTAAACCACACATTAATACCATCCTCAAAACTCAAATCTAAACATTACATAAGAACAATGATAAACAGAAGTACAAATATAAATTTAAAATCAAATTCATTCGAAAAAATATCTTCCTCATATATAATAGCAAAGGAGGTTACAGATTCATCTTTTAAAAATATATCTATAATTAGGAATCTGAATAAACAGATAGAAGATAACAAAAAAGCTGATTCAATAATTCATATAGAAGCTAATTATGGAACATACAAAATTGTTAAAGAAAAAGGTATTTTAATATCTCTTATAAATGGAAAACTGTCATATCTTAACAAACAAACGCCTCAAATTTTTTATCAAGGAAGTTTTGATGAGTATATTACTTTTATTCCTTTTGAAATAAATATCAAAAACTATGATGTTCAACCAAAATTTATCCCCACTTCAAAATTAAAAAAACATTTTGAACTTCTTAATGACAATGAAAAAGTAATTATTAAAAAAGAAATCCTTTCAAGAACAATTTCTGCTATTTCTTTACCATTTATAACATTTTTGGCACTAATAACTGCTCTTATATTTGAAAAAGAAAGCAAATATTTTAGCTTTTTGGCAAGTATTTTAATAATATTAATATATTATGGTACTTATATAATATCAAACAACATCTTTAAGAAAATAAATGTAGCAGAAACTGAACTAATTCCAACCCTTACTATTTTTATTTTAGGCTTATTTCTGCATTGTAAAATACTAAGTAAAAAATGAAAACCATAGATAAATACATAATAAAAAAGAATATATATTATCTTACCGCTACAACAATTGTAACATTTATATTTATAGTAACAGTTAATTTCTTCGAAGGACTTAATATGATAACTAGAAAAAATATGGAATTATCTCAAATCTTAAAACAATCATTATATACTTCCCCATTTTATCTTTATCTTTTAACACCCTTAGTAGTATTGATATCATCATTATTATTATTAAATTACTTTAAAATTACATCTCAATATAAAGCAATATATTCCTCGACATATCCACCTACAACATTTATTAGAAATATGATATTAGTTTCAATAATTCTAAGCATTATTTTATTTATTGTCGTAGATAAATTTACTACTAGTCTATACGCTAGTGTAAAAAAGAAAATAAAATTTTCAGAAAACTTAAACTTCAGTATAAATGAGATAATATTTTATGGAAAACTAAAAAATCAAGATACTATAGAAGATATCTATATTTATAATATGAAATCATATGAAAAAATATATGCAAAAAAAATGATATGGAACAATAAAGATAAAAAATGGGATATTAACGAAGCATACCAAATACGAACTCAAGAAAGCAAGATAGAAACAAAAAAATACGACATATTAGAAATCAAAACTATACCACCACCAGAACAATTCATAATAGAAGAAATAACTGATCCAAATTCCTATTCGATTTATCAATTAATTGAACGTATAAAAAAGCTTAAAAAACTTTCTTTAAACATAAACCAAGAACAAGTTATTATATTTTTTAGAGTAGGAATAATTTTTACAAACATTATAGTAATATTTTTATCTTATATAATCTTTAAAACACCCTTAATCGAATATAAAGGTTATTCAATAACATTAGCTATAATATTTTCACTATTCATTTGGTTTTTAATAACAATATTTAAAAGAACAGCAGATATAGAAATAATTCCAGCATGGTCTATCTCAATAATACCACATTTAATAATATCATTTATGCTTATCACAATCTCTAGAAAAATTGATAAGATCTTTTAAAACATATATTTAATGATACAACGTAAGGTATAAATAAAACTCTTTTAATACAAAACATATTAGAAATTCTTTCTATAAAATACTTATCTTTAAATCTCAAAATACTGAGTTTAAGAAAAGAATAAGCCTTTTTTTCATTTAAACTAATAAAAATAAAAAGCAAAGCAAAAATAAATTCTATATAAATCTTAAAAACAAAACTCAAAAAAATATTGTCAGGATATGTAGTTTCAAGACTAAAAAAAATTCCATTTTTTTTCAAAACTCTATATATTTCTGAAAATATCTTTTCTCTATTTTCTGAATAATAAATATTTCTAGTAGCAAATGATACAATAACAGCATCAAAACTTTCATCCTCAAAAGGTAAGTTCTCCAATTCAGCTTTTAAAAAAGTTACATCTCGAACTTTTTTTTCTGCAATAGAAATCATATTTAAATTTCCATCAATACCAATTATACTTGACTTTTTAAAAAACTTCTTTAAATAAAAAGTCATATCACCACATCCACACCCACAATCAGCAATCTTAGTATCCTTACTATCTTTGATATATCTAGTAATAATTTTAACTGCTTTTTTTCTCCATAAATTATCTAATCCAAAAGTGATTATGGAATTTATAATCCTATATTTTCCATAAATGTAGTTATAAAATAAGACAATTTTTGATGCCATTATTAAAATTATATAATTATTTCAAAGGAGGGTTTATGAAAAAAGCAGCATTTTTCATAGCATTCAAAGGTTTCAGAGATGAAGAATATTCTGAACCTAAAAAAATACTTGAAGAAAATAATATAAAAGTAACTACTGTATCAACATCAAAAGGGAAAGCAGAAGGAAAATTCAAAATGATGGTAGATGTAGATCTAACAATTGATGAAATAAAACCTAACGATTATGATATTCTTGTACTTATTGGAGGGCCTGGAGCATTAGAATACCTTGATAATCCTCAAGTAAGAAAAATCTTTTTAGATTTTTATAACAACCAAAAACCTGTTGCAGCTATATGTATCTCTCCAGTAATATTAGCTCATGCTGGAATTTTAAAGAATAAAAAAGCAACAGTATGGCCAGATGGTAAAGATGAACTTATTAAAAGCGGCGCATTGTATACAGGGAATCCTGTTGAAGTTGATTCAAAAATAATTACAGCAAATGGACCTCAAGCAGCAAAAGATTTCGCAAATAAAATTGTAGAAATTCTAAAATAAAAAAAGGGGCTTGTTTTAAAAGCCCCCTACAAGTTATTATTTTTAACAGAAAAATATCATTTAATTCTGTGCGTTTCCCCTTTGTCTATATATGTATCTTTTGAAATTTCTCCAATTCTCTTAAATCCCCATTTTATGTAATACCCTCTATTTTCAAACAATTTCTCATCATTCCTATATAAAGTTTCTTCATTATCTTTAGATTTTATCAACTCATCTTCTCCAAACTCTATCCTATACTCATCTGCAACTCCAAATGTATATTCCTTAAAACCAATATAACTATCGAACCATCCTGAAATATCTTTCTTTAATTCTATTTTTATATAAACTTTCTCTCCATTATATTCTCTTGCCCATTTATCTTTGATTACAAATGTATATTTTTTAGTTTCTTTGTTATAATTAAACTCAACATAGTTAAGACCATCAATATCAGGTTTCATCGGAATCTTTTTTTCAGGATAGAGCTCAAAAAGTGTATCACTATAGCCAACTTGTTTGATCTTATATTTATAACCAGCTTCTATAACATATAAATCCAGCCAACTACCCTCTAAACACACCTCAAAACTCTCCCTCTCCCAAGGCCAAAGTTTTCTTGGTTTTATAACAATTTGAGCTTGTCTATGATATGTCATATACAATCTTTCATAACAATACTGCTGTGGTATTTGCTCCCCATTTGGACCAGTAACATAAGTAGTATAACACTCAGTCCTATATTCATGGCTTCTAAGTCTAACTTTCTCACTTATAAGCTCATTATCAGAAGGCCCAAAATTAAACC
>JAOAEH010000008.1 GCA_026416895.1 Elusimicrobiales bacterium | reverse complement strand
ACTTTCATGCCATCTGTCCAATTCAGCAGGAACAAACCTAACTTCAAAAACTTTCTCAAACACTTCAAACATTCCCTTAATAACCCTCTCCAATGGAAAATATTCTCTTAATCTCTCATAATCAACATCATATTTTTCCTTTTTTAATTTATTTGCATAATAACGCCATTCCCAGTTATAAATAACATTTTCATTTGTCCCATTTCTTTTATTTTTCATTCGAATAAGTATCTTTAATTCTTTTTTCCCTTTCTTTTTAACCTCTTTATACAGATTTTTTAAAAAATTAACTACATTTTCAGAATTTTTAGCCATTCTATCTTCAAGCACATAATCAGCAAAATTTTTATATCCTAAAAGTTTTGCAATCTTTCTCCTTATTTTCATTGCTCTTTCCATCAACTCAACATTTCTAGGATAACATCTGTTATTAAACTTGAATTCTAAATCTTTCCTTGCTTTATCACTTTCTGAGTTATCCATAAAAGGCATATAATCAGGATAATCAGTAGTAATAATATATTTACCCGAATCATTCTTTTTAATCCTCTTAACAAAACTCTCATCAAGCCCTTTAAGATCTTCCTCATCTACTTCAATAAAATCTTTTGTTTCTCTAAGATTTTTAGAAAACTCAATCTCTAGATCTACTAACTCTTTAAGGAGTTTTTTTATCTTCTTTCTAGTTTTCTCATCCCCAAAAAGTCCATTTTGTTTAAATTCAAACATTATCTTATCTAAAAGTTTCTTATCAGTTTCATCAGATATATTACTTTTATCTGAATACTCTTTTATTGCTTTAAAAATATCTTCTCTTGTAAATATATCTATGGTATACTTACTTATTTTTTGCTGCAGTTCAACAGAAGCATTTCTAACATCAGAATCAGAAGATACGTAACCTAAAAATATAGGAATACTAACACTATAATTCAATTCAGCCAAAGCATTCTCAAAAGCTTTTACAGTATTATCAAAAGTTCTTTTTTCAGACTCAATTGAAATGATCTTAGAAATTTTATCCTCAAAATCTAATATAACTTTATCACCTAAAGCTTTTATCTCCTGTGCACTATACTTAAAATATGGCATCATCTAATACCTCCTTACTTTCTATTATTTTAAAAATTTATAACTTACAAAGCAATACAAATTTTTTTCACCTTAAATAAACAAATTTTTAAGTTATATAAAACATCTTGATTAAACCTAGACAAACTTTGTAAAATTTAACTTATATGAAAACAAATTGTTATGATATAGTTATAATACTTAACCCTGAATTAACCGAAAATTCATTAAAAGATATTATTTCAAATAAGATAAAAAAAACTATCTCCTCAATGGGCGGAGAAATACTCACTGAGGATAACTGGGGAATTAGAAAATTATCGCATCCAATAAACAAAAAGAAAGATGGATTTTATTACTTTATTAAAGCGAAGCTTAAAGCTGACTCTATAAAAGATATAAATTATAATATAAGAATAACTGAAGGAGTTTTAAGAGTAAGTATACTTAAATCTGCAGTTGAAATTGTTAAATAAAAATGGCTATAAGAATACCATCACAAAACCAAGTTATAATAACTGGAAGACTTACCCGTGATCCAGAATTTAGAGCAACTCAAAAAGGCACAACTGTTTGTTTTTTTGATATAGCATCAAACAGAAGGATAAAAGATCCAATAAGTCAAGAATGGAAAGATGATCCAACTTATGTTCCTATGATAGCCTGGGGACCAATAGCAGATAAATGTAGAGATAAAATTAAAAAAGGAACTCCAGTATATATCGAAGGAAGACTTTCTAACAGTGAATATACAAGCAAAGATGGGACAAAAGTAAAAAGGTTAAGGGTAGTGGTAAATAAGATTCAAATTCTTGAAGCTATTAAATCCGATTCACAAGAACCAACAAATTCTTCAATCTCACATGACAGCATAATAAATGAAGAAGATGAAGATATTCCATTTTAAAAAATAAAAGGGGAAAGGTTATGGATAACACACATCAAAATACTCAAAAAGAAAATCAACAAAATCAAAAAAAACAATATTTTTTTCAAAAAAAACCTCAGATCAAGAAAAAACAATGTAAATTTTGTTTAGAAAAAATAAAAGAAATCGATTGGAGACAATCCCAACTAATAAAACTTTTTACAACTGAAACTGGAAGAATTCTTCCAAGAAAAATAACAGGTGTTTGTGCAAAACACCAAAGACAGCTTGCTAAAGCTATAAAAATAAACAGAAATTTAGCTATCTTACCTTACACAACAATGTCACTAAAATAAGGAGCATAGATATGAAGGTTATACTTAAAAAAGATCACAAACATCTTGGTAGGGAAGGTGAAATTAAAGAAGTTGCAGATGGATATGCAAGAAACTATTTAATTCCGAATAAAATTGCAATTCCCGCTACTGAAGGAGCTATAAAAGCTTTAAAAGCAAGTGAAGAAAGAAGGAAGAAAAAGCTAGAACAAAGAAAAAAAGCATTAGAAGAATTAGCAAAAAGGATTTCACAAATAAAACTTTCTTTTTCTAAACCTAAAAATGAAGACGGAAAGATGTTTGGTTCAGTTACAAAAGCTGAAGTATTAAAATCACTCAAAAGTGCAAATATAGACATAGAAAAATCACAATTAGATATGCCTGCTTCGATAAAAGAATTTGGGAGTTTTGAAATAAAGGTTAATCTCTCATTCGATATACATACAAGCTTTAAATTAGATATAATTCCATCCTAAAAAATTGGTTTTTTAATTACATACAAAAAAACATAACATATATAAATGGGGGATTATGAATAATAAAAAGTATCCTCAATCAATAGAAGCTGAGATGTCTGTTCTTGGTACTATGATAATAAGCAAAGATGCTTTAGAATCAGTTATTGAAATTTTAAAACCTGAACACTTCTATTTAGATTCACATAAAATAATTTTCGAAAATATACTAAAACTATACGACTCAAAAAAAAATGTAGATATTGTAGTATTATCAGAAGAACTTAAAAAGATAAACAAATTAGATGAGATAGGTGGGACTTCTTATCTTATACAACTAACTGAACAAGTATCTTCCCCCGCTCATGCTAAAGAATACGCTCAAATAGTTAAAGAAAAATACATTCTAAGAGAGCTTATAAAATCTGCGACAAATATAATAGAAGATGCATACGAACAAACAAAGAATTTAGACACTCTTCTTGACAACGCACAAAAAGAAATATTTAACATTTCCCAAAAAAATATCTCCCACCATTTCTCATCACCAAAAGAGCTCGCAAATGAATATATGCAAATAATATATAATGCAAAAAAAGAAGGCAAAGCAGTAATAGGTATCCCATCAGGCTATTCACGATTAGATAACATAACATCAGGTTTCAAAAATCAAGAATTTATAATACTTGCGGCTAGACCTTCTCAAGGGAAAACAGCATTTGCATTAAATATAGCTTATAATGTAAGTATAAGAAAAAAAATTCCAGTTATAATATTTTCTCTAGAAATGAACAAATACAGTCTTATTCATAGAATGATTTCCTCAGCTATAAAATATGACTCATCAAAAATAAAAACAGGTAGATTTGAAAAAGAAATATGGCCTGCTCTATCTACAGAAATAGACAAATTTGCAAACTCAAACATATGGATAGATGACACCCCAGGACTCTCAATAATGGATATAAGAACTAGAGCAAGAAAACTAATACTTGACCTTCAATCTAAAAATCCAAATCTTAACCAATTTCTGATAATAATTGACTACCTCCAACTCATAAAAGGGCTTAATAGACACGAAAACAGACAACAAGAAGTAAGCGAGATATCAAGATTACTTAAAGACATGGCAAGAAGCTTAAATGTGCCTGTAATAGCTTTATCGCAGCTTAACAGGAGAACTGAAGAAAGAACAAAGGAAGGGAATCGCCCTCAGCTGTCTGATCTTAGAGAATCTGGCTCTTTAGAACAAGATGCAGATATTGTAATTATGATTCACAGAGAATACTACTACACTCGTGATGAAAGCAAAAGAAGAAATGCATCTATAATTGTAGCTAAAAACAGGCAAGGTATGGTTGGTGAAGTAGACATGTTATTTTTTGAAGAATACACATTATTTGAAGAGCCTGCTCCAGATATAAGTGAAATTAAAGAAAGTGAAATAACACTTTAAGAGATGGAAATAATAAGACCAACTTGGGTAGAAATCAAACTCTCAACTCTAAAAAAAAATCTCCTTAAAATAAGAAGAAAAATAGGTAAAAACAAAAAATTAATGTTTGTTGTTAAAGCTGATGCATATGGTCATGGTGCATGTGAACTTTCAAGATACGTTCAAAACAACACACTATGTGAATATCTCGGAGTATCATCAATAGATGAAGGGATCCAGCTAAGAGAAAATTTAATAAACCTTCCAATAATAATTCTTGGAAGTATATACCCAACAAAAAATTTTCACTACCTAATTGAATATAACTTAACACCTACTATCTCAAGTTTAGTTCTCTTAAAAGAATTAGAAAAATTCTTAAAAAAAACAAACAAAAAAATATCAGTTCATTTAAAACTCGAAACAGGCATGAACAGAATTGGAGCATCCACTAATACCATGTTAAAAATGATTGACTACATATCAAAGTCAAAAAATATTCATCTTGAAGGAATATACTCACATTTTTCATCTGCAGATACAGACAAAAACTACACCATTTGGCAACTTAAAAACTTCAATGAATTTTTAGAAAAAATAAAAAATCTAAAAATAATAAAACATATAGCAAACTCATTTGCCACTGTTTATTATCCACAATCGCATCTAGATATGGTAAGGTGTGGAATAGCAGCTTATGGTTGTATGAAAGGATTTGAAGAAATACTTTCATTAAAAACAAAAATAGTTTTTATAAAACAAGTAAAAAAAGGAACTTCTATAAGTTATTCAAGATCATACATAACTCCAAAAAAAATGAAGGTAGCGACAATACCGGTTGGCTATGGTGATGGTTATATAAGAGCATTGTCAAACAAAGCTTTTGTGAAGATAGGTTCAAAATATGCTAAAGTATTAGGGAATATAACAATGGATATGACTATGATTGATATAACTGGTATAGATGCAAAAATAGGAGATGAAGTTATAGTCTTTGGCAATGGAATAAAAAACATAAGCATTCAAGAAACAGCAAAAATTGCAAACACAATTCCTTATGAAATTACAACTTTAATAACAAAGAGAGTTAAAAGAATATACAAATGAAATTTATCTTATATGTAGGAAAAGTTACTATTGAAATAATAAAAGAACTAGGACAAATTACTATAATGATAAAAAATGTATTTTTTTGGTTTTTAAAATCCCCTTTAGAAAAAGAACAAGTATTTAAACAAACAATAAGAGTGGGCATACAATCTATAGGCGTCACATCATTGACTAGCTTATTTACAGGAATGGTCCTTTCACTTCAAAGTGGATATACCTCAAAAAATCTATTTAATGAACCATTATATGTTGGAACAGTAGTTGGATTTTCTCTTGTAAAAGAACTTGCTCCAGTACTTACAGCAATAGTAGTAGCAGGCAGAGCAGGTTCTAGTATTACAGCAGAAATA
>JAOAEH010000003.1 GCA_026416895.1 Elusimicrobiales bacterium | reverse complement strand
TTTACAATAAAATATAAGTTTTGTAAAATTTTACTCTGTGAAAAGAAAAATTTTTCTAGGTGTTTTACTAATAATATTCACAGCATTAACCACAAAATTATCATATGACTTTTTAATTGAATGGTCTCAAGATACTGGTTTATTCTTCATTCCTGTATTATGTTTTTCAGCATTAGATCCAATATTTAATACTAATATTCTATGGAAAATGCCATTATCACAGTTTATACATTCAATATTTAATATATTCCCACTAAAATACCTCAGCTTTATTGTATTTTCAATTTTTTTAGTATATTATTCAATATCATCTGCTATCATATTTGAAACTTCAAAATCTCTCAGATCTCAGATTTTATTCTTTTTTCTCTCCATCATATATATATATTTTTTCAAATATTCTTTTGATATTGAGCAAGTAGCATACACATTATGTTTAATAATTTTTGGTTATTTTTTCTATGTAAAGGAAAAAGAAAATAATTTAAAAAATATAATATCTTGTTCTTTAATTTTAGGATTTTCATTTTTAATAAAAACTAATTTAATTATATTACCACCGTTATTAGCTATTTATGAATATATTAAAACTAAAAATTTAAAAAAACATTAATTACTGCTTTCTTACCTTATACGCTTTTACTCCCATGGATGATTTTTTCATATAGTATAAGCGGTGAGATCCTATTAGTTGAAAAAAACAGAGCAAACTTAAATATACTAACTGGACTAAATGCAATAACACATACTGCTGAAGGAAATTACGAAAAAATTGAAGAAATACTTCAAAAATATAAACCAGATAATCTATTTGTAGAAATACTAAAAACAATTTTTTTAAAAATAAAAATTTTTTTAAAAACTTTCAACTTCTTATTTTTAACATTTATAATTTTCTCATATATTAGAAAAAACAAATTAACAAGAATATATTTGATACTAGTTATATTAATTTTTTTAACTCATTTACCATTTTCAGTAGAAAAAAGATATCTATTTCCTTGTGGCATCATTATGATAATTGGAATAAGCATACTAATATCAAAAAATGAAGAAGATAATCACAATATTTCCAAGAAACTGTTTAATATTTTGGCTATACCAACAATTATAGTTTCAAGTATAATATTAATTTATTCCGTTTATAAACCCAAAAAAGATTATTGTAAACAATTCAAATCATACAATCTGGTTAAAGCTATTAAAAACCTTTATTATTTTAGAAAAGATAATGCAATTCCTCTCCTAAAGAAATATACAAAAGGAAATAAGTATTTATATACTGATCATATAAACGATATTATTTCTATAATAGAAGAGGATCCCCCTTACAACCCAAAATATACTTCATTAATATTTAACTCAGATTTCCTTATCTTTTTAAAACTTATATCACTAGAAAAGTTAACTGAAGCTCAGATATATATTGAAAAAAATTGGAAAAACATTTCATCATCATACATAAGAAAACCTTTAACTAAAAGAGAAGAAGAAATAAATCTGGAACTTGAAAGCTATATCAAAGAAAACTTTATGACACTTCCAACTTTTGCAATTATAAGCTCAAATATTGACGAAATGACAAATTTATGTAAAAAAGCAAATAATATAATAAGTAAAATAAGTAAAAAGCATAAATTTAATTGTAAACAAATTGCAATTCAAAATATAAGAGGAAAATGTATTAACAAAAACTACAACTTCTCATTAAGCAAAGTTATAGAAGAAATAGTAAAACTTGAAAGACAAAAGAAATATGATGAAGCATTAAAAATAATTGAAAACAATATAAATAAAATAGAGTTCTATAAATTTTATGTAGAAAAAGCTAATATATTATATCTACAAAACAAATTTGAACAAGCAGAAAAAAACTATTTAAAAGCCATTGAACTCTGTCCCTGTGCTCCTGATGCTATATATGGAATTAAATCTATATACAAAAAGAAAAAAATAAATTATAAACCTCATCCTGAGTGTTCATTTTTAAAATTTTAAATAAAGTATAATTTAGTTTATGGCAAAGTATTATTTCTGTGGTATTGCAGGAAATGGAATGAGTGCTTTAGCACAAATAGTAAAAAGCGAGGGGCATGAAGTTGAAGGAAGTGACAGATCTTTCGATATAGGTGAAAATCTAGATATTAAAGAGAAATTCTCCAAAATGTCAATAAAAATTCATCCACAAAACGGGAACTATATAACCAAAGATATAGATTATTTCATATACTCAACTGCTATAGAAAATGAAAATACAGAATATAAAAAAGCTAAAGAAGAAAAAATTAAAATGATTCATAGATCTGAACTTCTCAATCATTACGTCAATAGATACAAGACAATAGCAGTTGGTGGCACAAGTGGAAAAACAACTTTAACAGCATTAATATGGCATATATTTAATACTTTATCATTAAAACCTTTACTTATAAATGGAGGATATCTACTATCACTTATGGAAAAAGGATTAATAGGAAATGCTTACTATGATAACGGTGATATTCTTGTTATTGAAGCAGACGAATCAGATGCAACTATTGAGAAATATCATCCACAAAAGGCAATAATTCATAACATAACAAAGGACCATAAAACTATTGAAGAATTAGAAAAAATTTTTTTAAGATTTGCACTAAACTCAGAGACAGTTTATATAAATGAGGATGAACCATTAGTATATTCCCTATACCAAAAAATACAAAAGAAAGCAAAACTATATGGCAAAAACTCAGCGAATTTAAAAATATTAAAAATACATCTATCAAATTCTAAGTTTAATGCTTATGGACAAGAATTCAATTTGCCTCTCGGAGGTTTGCATAATATTTATAATGCAATTGCTGCTATAAGAATATCATTAGACGAAGGTATAAATATAAAAGATATTGCATACGCAGTTTCAACTTTTAAAGGCACATTTAGAAGATTCAATATAATTGGAGAAATAAATGGAATTAAAGTAATAGATGATTATGCACATAATCCACACAAAATATTGGCTACTTTAACACATTGTATAGAAACCTCACCAAATAATAGACTTATCGTAATATATCAACCACATGGATTTGCTCCAACAAGAATGTTTAAAAATGATTTAATTGAAATATTTTCAAAAAAACTAAGGATAAATGATATATTAATTATGCCTGAAATATATTATGCTGGTGGAAGTGTTAATAAAGACATATCATCACTTGATATAATTAAAGAAGTTAAAAAAGAAAAAAAACATGCTTATTATTTCGATAATAGAAATGAAATAATAAATTTCATATCAAACATATCACATGAGGAAGATATAATTATTGTATTTGGAGCACGAGATCCAACACTTCATCGTTTTGCAATTGATATATACAAAAACATACAAGAAAAATATGATAAAATTTATAAATATGGAAAAGAAAAATAAATTATTTTTTATGTATACAACAAAAAGGGGGGGAAATGTCTAAAAAAATAATGATAATAGATGATGAAAAAGATGTGCTTTTTCTTCTAAGAGTTCTTCTTGAAAAAGAAGGATTTGAAGTTATAGAAGCTCAAAATGGAAAAATAGCATACGAAAAACTAACTGATAAACAAAGTCCAGTTAAACCAGATTTAATAATTTTAGATGTAATGATGCCCGAGATGGATGGATATACTTTTGAAACAAAAATGCTTGAATCAGAAGAATTAAAAAAAATACCTGTAATTATACTCACAGCAAAAGGACAAATAAGAGAACTTTTTGAAATATCTGCAAATGTTGAAGCATTTGTAGAAAAACCATTTGACCCTAAAAAACTAGTAGGATTAATTAAAGGAGCATTACAAAATGGATAACAAAACAACAACACTAGAAGAAATAATAAATTCTAATTATAAAAAAGTTGAAGAGCTTAGATCAAAAAATATAGAGCCATATCCACCAAGATATGAAATAACTCATAAAATACAAGATGTTAAAAAATTACCACTTGAAACTCAAGTTAAAACAGCTGGTAGAATAATATTGTTAAGGATAATGGGAAAAGCAACGTTTGCTCATATAAAAGATTCTACTGGTAAAATACAAGTATATCTTAAAAAAGATATCTTAGATGATAATTATGAAATATTTAAAAAATATGTAACTACTGGTGATTTTATAGGTGTTGAAGGAAAAACTTTCAAAACTCATACAGGAGAACTTACAATAAATGTTGAAAAACTTACTATTCTTTCAAAATCAATAAGACCAATGCCAGAAAAATGGCATGGATTAACAGATCCAGAAACAAGATACAGAAACAGACATCTTGATTTAATAGCAAATGAAGAAGTAATGGAAATATTTTTAAAAAGAAGCAAAATTATATCAATAATAAGAAACACCCTTAATTTTTTGGGATATATAGAAGTTGAAACTCCAGTACTAGTTCCTCAAGCAGGTGGAGCAAGTGCAAGACCTTTTATAACATTTCATAATGCTTTAAAAATAGAGTTATATATGAGGATAGCAACTGAACTTCCTTTAAAAAAACTTATTATTGGTGGTTTCGATGGAGTTTATGAAATAGGAAGAGTATTTAGAAACGAAGGAGTAGATACTAAACACAACCCTGAATTTACTACTCTTGAAGCATATAAAGCCTATGCCGATTATAACAAAATGGCAGAACTAGTAGAAATACTCTTTGAAAAATTTTGCGAAGAATTTAAAATGGAAGAAATAAACTATGAAGGAAATACTATAAAAATCAGGCCACCATTTAAGAGAGTATATCTACCTCAAATATGGAAGGAAAAAACATCTAAAGATATTCATGACGTGTTAAATGGAAAATCTTTCAACAAAAAGGCATTATTAGCAGTTGCTAAAGACATGAAGATTGATGCAGATGAAAAAATTCCTTCTGCTAAAATATTTGAAAGAATTATGGATAAAGTTATAGAAGACATAATAATACAACCAGTATTTATAATGGATTATCCAACAGCAATAACCCCTCTTGCAAAATTAAAAAATGGAGACGAAGCCATAGTTGAAAGATTCGAATTTTATGCTGGTGGAATGGAGATCGCAAATGCTTATACAGAACTAAATGATCCTTGTGACCAAAAGTCTAGACTTTTAGAACAAATGCGGCAAAAATTTGAAGAAAACTTAGGAGAAGCTGATATTTTGGACAAAGATTTTATTGAGGCTATGGAATATGGTATGCCACCAACTGGTGGAATAGGAATAGGAATAGATAGACTAACTATGTTACTTTCAGCTAAACCATCAATTAGAGAAGTTATCCTTTTTCCTCTATTAAAGCCGCAAGAAAACAAATGAATTTTATCTCTTTTATTGCCTCAAGATATATAAGAGGAACTGGCAAAAATTCTGCTGCTACATTTACTACTATTATATCTACTATTGGAGTAGCTCTTTCAGTTACTGCAATATTTGTAACATTAAGCATAATAAACGGATTTCAGAGTGAAATTAGACAAAAAATAATGGATTTTCATCCCCATATAACTATATACGGAGAAATGAATAAAGAAACTTTAGAAGAGATCGAAAAAAAGTTAAAAGAATTTAAAGAGATAGACTCGTTTTCCCAGTTTGCAATTTTTAATGCAATATTAATCACTCCTTCAAGGACAGCTGGATGTGTTATAAAAGCAGTAAAAGCAAATGAAGAAATAAAAATTACAAATATTTCAAAATCTCTAAAATATGGGAATTGGCATAATCAAGGAGAGGCAGTTATAGGAGAAGAACTTGCAAAATTATTAGGTGTATATGTTGGAGATGAAATAATTGCCTTAATTCCAAAAGAAGATTATTTAGCAAGCATTACAGTTCCAAAAATGAAAAAACTTAAAATAAGTGGAATAATTAATACAGGATATTTTGAATATGATTCATCAGCAGTTTTTATAGATTTTTCTGAAACAAAAACATTTTTATCTAATCAAAAAATAGCAAATGGCATAGAAATAAGATTAAAAAATCCAGAAATTTCTGAAAAAATTAAAGTAGAATTAAAAAAGAAAATACCTTTTTATTTTGCTATAAAAACATTCTCAGACATAAATAAAAATCTTTTTGCTGCACTTAAAATCGAAAAGTTCATAATGTCATTAGTTCTTTCTTTAATAGTTCTAATATCAACATTTGCCATAACATCAAATCTCTTTATAATGACACTTATCAAAAAAAGGGAAATTGGGATAATGAGAGCAATAGGGATATCATCTCTATATATAAAAAAAATATTTCTTACATTAGCAACAATAATTTCCATTATAGGCACCATATTAGGCTTCATCTTTTCATTAATAATTTTATTTATTGTTAAAAAATACAAAATTGTCGAACTACCAGCAGATATATATTATATAACAAAAGTTCCTGTAAAAATCGAATTTTATGACATTATATTCATAATTATTCTTACAATCAGTTTAACTATTATCAGTGCATATTATCCAGCTAAAAAAGCATCAGAAATTGATCCTGTTGATGCAATAAGATATGGTTAAAGATATGAATATAATAGAAATAACTAAACTTAAAAAAACATATATAACTCCAAATGAAACAATTGTTATATTTGATAATCTTGATTTTAAAATAGAAAAAGGAGATTTTACAACTATAATGGG
>JAOAEH010000086.1 GCA_026416895.1 Elusimicrobiales bacterium | reverse complement strand
GTCCTATATTCATCGCTTCTAAGTCTAACTTTCTCACTTATAAGCTCATTATCAGAAGGCCCAAAATTAAACCTAGCACAATCTCTAGTATACCTAACACTCCCTGGAACTCCATACTTCACATCTGGAACAGGCAGATTTGTAATAGTTTTGTTTAAGCTTTCATTTGAAACACCATTATCGAAGTTAACCCCTGAATAAATACTGTTAATGAAACCAAACAATACTAATACACCTACTAACATTCTCATTTCCCCCTCCTTTTTTAAAGTATCTTCATTTATTAATTTTACCATATTGTAAGATATCAATATCAATAATTTTAGACCTATTTAATAATCTTTTTTCTTACTAATTAAATTTAGGACTTTTGGGAAATTTCCAAAGAAAGTATAACTAATCTATTACAATTTCTTTTGGTTGAGAAAACTCCCCTTCAAAACCAATTAAATCTATATATGCAATACGAAAATAGTATTTACCTCTATATAAGTAATTCTTTAAATTTAGCTGTTTAAACACATCAAATCTCCTATCCAATACTATTTCCTTAAAATCCCTATCCTTAGCAACCTGTACCCTATAACCACTTATAGTTTTATTAAGATCAATTTGAACATTACCAGTTAATTCAAGTTCTTTTTGTAACTGTTTTTTATCTAGTTCAACATTTTGCTTAGTCGATTGAGTATCTGAAACTGTTTTAATAGTTATAATACTTTTATCAACTACAGTATCTAAAGCTGGAATTTTTGCTGTTAATATATTTGGAACTTTTTGCGGAATAGATGGATAAGAATTTAACCCAACCTCAGTTGCAAATCCTTCTTTAAGAACAACTGTCTTACCTTTTCCTTCCACCTCAGCTTCTCCCCTATAAACATGAACAATAGTAGAAAGATCATCACGTATTCTGGCTGCTATCTCAGTATTTTTAACTTTTGGTGTTATTTTTGCTGAAACAGTTATAATAGTTGTATTTTTTGCTTTTATCTGACCTGCAACAAGCCGTATATCTGATTTTTCTTTAACTGGTGGTTTTACTATAATCATTGAATTAGCAAATATATTTAACAACTGTCCACTATGAAATCTAATATCTGCATATGAATCAGAACCAGTTTTAATTGTATCACCTTTAAAGACATCTTTTACACCTTTTGCAGATTTCCAAGCAGTTTCATCAACAGGTCTTATTCTAACATCTCCTATAATTTTTTCAAACTTTGCAGCTCTGTATTCTTCTTTTATAAGATTTATTGGAATTTTAAGTTCTTTCCCAGCTATAGCTTGGTATGGATCTTTAGGAAGATTATTATATTTGACTATTTCATCCCATTTAGTAGGATCTTTAAGATAGATCTGAGATATCTCCCACAAAGTCTGACCGGGTTTAACTTTAATTATTTGAAATTCTTCAGATGAAACACTAAATATACCAAAAAATACTATAAAAAAAACAATTTTCATGTGACTTTTATTATTCTACCAAATTCGTCTTTAGAAAGATTCATAGGAAAAGAAAAAACAATCTTAGCTCCCATATTAGCTCGCCACTCAGCCCAAATTCTTCCAAGATGAGCTTCAACTACATATTTACATATTGTAAGTCCCAAACCTGTACCTCCTCCTTTTTGACCTTTAACCTGTTCAAATTTTTCAAAAACTTTATCTATATATTCAAGAGGAATTCCCTCTCCCGTATCTTCCACCCAAGACTTAAACATATCCTCTTCTATTCTTGCAGCAATTGTAATAGTTCCATCTTGAGGAGTAAACTTTATAGAGTTACCTATCAGATTTATATAAACTCTTTCAATAAGTCCTACATCCCCTACAATAAATATCTCATTTGGAGCATCTATTACAAAGCTTATATTTTTTTTATCTCCAAGTATTTTCATCAAATCAACACATCTATGGATTATTTCAACCACATTAAATCTAGTAAGTGACAATTCCATCTTCCCAGACTCCATCTTAGCTATATCCAAAATATTATTTATCATACCAAGTAACCTAAAAGCTGCTCTATCTATAGAAACTATCATATTCTTCTGGTTTTGATTTAGTGGGCCTGCAATCTCTTTAAGAAGAAACTCAGAAAAACCCTTTATAGCACTAACTGGATTTCTTAAATCATGAGTTATAGAATGTAAGAAATCATCTTTCATTTTTTCAAGCTGTTTATCGTAAGTAATATCATAAAAAGTTATTAAATAGCCTAATAAATCATCCCTATCTTTAATTTTTATGTCAGTCACTTCAATCCTATAATGTTCTACGCCACCACCCCTACTAATTGAAATCTCAATCTTATTTTTTCCGCTTTTAACTAGATTGATAGCATCCTTTATTTCTTGAGAATTTACATATGAAAATAAATCTTTTCCAATAAGATGGAATTCGTCTTCTACTGAAGCATTTATCAAAGATAAAGCTTTTCTGTTAATAAGCTGAACTTGCCACATTTTATCAACCATTATCATCCCCTCTTCAGTTGAATACATCACTGCTTCTACATTTTTACGCTCTTTAAGTATTCTTTCTATCTGAAGTTTCGAATATTTCTCAATTTCCTCAATCATTTTATTAAAAGTATCACGTAGTTCTTCAAGTTCATCATTAGTACTTATTTCTACCCTAGCACTAAAATCTTTATCAGCAACTCTTTTAGAAACATCTATAAATTTTAATAATGGTCTTATTAACATTTTAGAAAGCAAATAAGAACCTATAAGTGAAATAAAAACAGCCAAAAATATAGTTATTATTGCCTGTTTTTTTGCTAAATCAACATATGAATAAGCATCTTGACTTTTCTGTATAGAACCAATACAGATTTTCAGCTCCTCAACGCAACAAACAGCACCAAGATATTTTTTATCTTCAATTAATTTTTCAAAAACTCCCAAAGACTGAAATTTAATAAGAGAACTTATTTCTCCAGAAGAAATAACCTTAGCTAAAATATCATTATCGATTTCTTCTAGTTTATTTTTGGATATTTTGAAATTACCAAGCTTATCAAATATAAAAAAACTTGCTTTTGATATATCCTTAAAAAAAATCTTAGTATAAAAAACTTCACTATCAAAATCAACTGCTATAAAGTAATTATTTTGAAAAAAAATATACTTAACAGAATTAGTTTCAAAAAAAATTGAAAATTTATTTTTACTAGCTTCATCAATTGCAAAAGATGGTAGTTTAGAAAGATTTTGTTTTTTATTCGAAGAGATTTTAACTACCTCCTCTCCTTTTAAATTTATAACAGAAATACTCTCAACTCCGTCATAAATTTTAATAATATTATCAAGCAAACCTTGTCTAACCCCCCAGTCATTGACATAACCAAACATTTTATTAACTAAATCAAAAATATTTTTATAATTTACAATATCATAAACAAGAATTGTTTTAAAACTTTCAACTAAATTAAGATGCATTTCCTTAGTAGCTGTTTTGACTGCTTCCTCTGACTTATTGAGAAGACCACTACCAAGCCATATTAATGGAAATAGAGTAAAAATAGAAATAGCAATTAAAAATTTATAAAATATCCTAAACTTCATAGGTTAGATAATCTGTTCGATAATCCCCGTAAGTATATTTCAAGTCTATAAAGCATCCTTTCAACTGAAATTAAGCTATTATATTCATATTTTTTAGTCTTTTTATAAAACAACTGCATATCATTAAGGAGGTTATTCAAAGACTCTATCTCAAATTTAATCTGATACACTTGAGAAAGAGTAACAGAATCAGTATAAATACTGCAGATATTATCTAAAAATTTAGATGTGTTTAAATTTAGTTCCTTTATTTTATTTATATCTATAAAATATCCTATCTTTTTGTTATTTTCTTTATTATTTTCTATTATTTTTTCAATATTGAGTTTATAAGAAGAATAACTTGACGAATACCTTAAAAGTATTATATAAGGTCTAGTCTCAAAAAAATTCTCAAATTCATTCCCTAACAATATCTTCTCAAAACAAAATAAAAATAAAATTAAAACTTTAATTATTATCATAACCGAAAACAAAATTTTCTATATAAGGCTTTATTTTAATTAAAGCTTTATACCTATGACTTAATTTGTTTTTCTCACAAGAAGACATCTCCGCTAAAGTTTTGTTCTTCTCTATCACAAAAAACAACGGGTCATAACCAAAGCCATTTGCCCCTCTCATCTTATCAAGAATATAACCTTCTAATTCTCCTACCTCTGTTATAAACCTACCATCAGGAAAAGCAAAAGTTATAGCACATCTAAATTTTGCAGTTCTCTCTTTAAAATCAATGCCATGAAGCCTTTCAAGAAGTTTCTTATTGTTATCAAGATAACTACAACCTTTACCCGCCCATCTTGCCGAAAAAACCCCGGGCTCACCATTAAGTTTATCAACAAAAAGCCCACTATCATCTGCAAGCGCAGGCTGTCTCTTATACACATCT
>JAOAEH010000065.1 GCA_026416895.1 Elusimicrobiales bacterium | reverse complement strand
ATAAATCTTAAATATTTTGTTTCTTTCATTCCTGCAATTATTGGATGATCTTTTGCCTGAGTTCCTGTGTATAGTATGAAAACTTTTCTTTTGGATTTAACAGATGCAGTTGTAATTATTTCATTGAATATCTCATCATCTATATGTTGACTACAAGTTGAAAATGCAACATAACCGTCTTTTTCTACACCTTTTAGAGCTTGTTTTAAGATTCTAATATAATGTCTTTTTGCTTGATATAAATGTTTTTTGTTTCTAACCAAGTTTGGTGGATCTAGTAATATAAAGTCTGGTTTTATTGGAAGCTCTTCTTTTACAAGTGCATCTAGAATTTTGAGTGATGATTCTTTTTTGAATATTACTTTAGAATCAACGTTATTTAACTTAGCATTTTTTTGAGCGATTTCTATTGATTTTTCTGATGAGTCGATTCCCCATACTTGTTTTGCACCATTTTTGGCTGCTATTATTGAAAAAGCTCCTGTGTAGCAATATAGATCTAATACTTTTCTATCTTTAAAATATGGAATTAAAACTTTTCTGTTATCTCTTTGATCGAAATACCAGCCAGTTTTTTGTGAACTTAAAATGTCAACTTCAAATTTTGCATTGTTTTCATTTATTATTATACAATTAGGTAAATTCCCGATAATTTGAGTTTTTTCAATTTTTAGACCTTCAAGTATTCTATATGGATGATCTCTAAAAATAACCAAAGCTTTAGGATTAAATATTTCTTTTATAATATCTTTTATTTTGTCAATTATAAGTTCAACTCCACTTGATAAAATTTCTAATGTTATAACTTCATTATATTTATCTATAATTAATCCACCTATACCATCACTCTCTCCAAAGAAAAATCTTCCACTTTCTTTTATTCCAATTTTTTTGCGATATGTATATGCTTCTTTTATTTTTAAAAAAAAGAAGTTATCATCAATTAAGTCTGTTCCTTTAACTAACAATCTAACTGATATTAAACTGTGTGGATTATAAAATCCAGCACCGCATATCTTTCCGTCTTTGTATTCTATTCTACATATTTCTCCATTTTGAACAGAGAAATCATGTTTTTCTATTTCGTTTGAAAATATCCACATATGAGAATTTAATCTTTCGATATATTTTTCTTTTAATCTTATAGTTTTCATATATTAAGTATTACCTCTACTTTATCACCTGTTTTTATGTTATGTGTTTTTGAAAAATTTGAATTTTTTATAGAAAATTCAATAAAATCATAGGAACCTATTAAAGCAATTTCTTGTTCGTCTTTTCCTAAATAATATGTTGGAGTGAGTCCTTCTATTATTATGTCTTTTATAGTAAATATTGAAGAGGAAGTGACGTAATCTTTTTTAATATTTGTTATTGCATTTCCAAATCTATCAATAGCAATTATTTCTGCCAAAATTCTGTTTCCAATTCTCTGGGGGTGGGGGAAAGGTATTTTTCTAAATTCGTAATATGTGGGGCCTAGCTCTTTTTCTGCTATTCCTTTTGATAATTCTGCTGCTACTGGTGCTATTATATCTCTTCCATAGAATGTATGACTTACTTTTTTAAGAAATAGGTTTGAATTTGTTATTGCCCTTACTTCTTTTATTTTTTCAACTTCTTCAACCCAACTTATGCTTCCATTATCAGGTGATATTATTTGATGATTTTCTGTTTTTACCCATAAAATGCTTCTTCCTGTTCCGACTTCGGGATCTACTATACATACGCATATTGAATTTTTAGGAAGGTATGGAAGTGTAACCATTAAATAAAAAGCAGCGGTTTTTATATCTTGTGGTGGTATTTCGTGAGTTATATCGATTATTTTAACTTTGTTATTTTTTGAATATATTACCCCTTTCATCATTCCTACAAATGGATCTGAGGTTCCAAAATCTGTAATTAAAGAGATTATATTAGTTTTCATTTTGTTGATGATATTGTTGTTAAGGATAAACCCATTTTACATAGAGGACAGTTTTGAGGTGTATAAAGTTCCAGAGGATATGATGCTAATGCTCTAACTGGAACATTAAAAGGTAATTCACCAGTTGATCTATCTATAATTGCGCATATACCTATAACTTTAGCTTTATAACTTCTTATAAGTGAAATTGCTTCTGAACATATTTTACCAGTAGAGAAAACATCATCTACTATTAATACTTTTTCATTTTCATTTATCTTAAAGCTTCTTTTTAAAACCATAACACCTTCATTTCTTTCTGTAAATATTGAACGTGATTTTTTGATTCTTGCAATCTCTTGTCCTATAACAATTATTGCAGGATTTGGAGATAACACTACGTCTATGTTTTCGTTGAATTTTTCAGACATTTCTCTTGCAATTTTTTGTGCTATGTGAGGATATTGGAGAACTATAGATGTTTGTATATATGTTTGAGAGTGGAAACCTGAAGGAAGCTGAAAATGTCCATTTAAAATAGCTCCATGTTCCTGCAGTATTCCAATTATATCAAACTTACTTTTTGGCATAATTTCCTCCTTATTCTTCAATCTCTAAAGCTTTTTTAACTTCTGACTCTACTAATTCTGTAGTGTTCGTTGCGTCTATTATTTTTATTTCATTTTTTTCAAAACTTCCATAAACATTAAATGCTAATGATGGCCTCCCTTTAGCATCAGTCAATGTTTCAGGTAAAGCCCCTCTTTTGAAATCTTTTTTATTTATCACATATACATTCATATTTATTTTTTTAGAGCTAAAATCTATTTCTCCTCGGCTATATATTAAAAATTCAAAAGAATTAAGATAAAATTTCTCTATTATTATTTTAGCATTATTTGCCTTAAAATAAGAACCCATGTCTGAAAAATTTATAGTGTTAAGTTCTTGTTCAATTTTTAAGGCTCCAATTCTGTTTAGTTTATATATTTTTATAACTGGTAATAATATAAGCTCATAAATTTTGTTTTGTTTTATGTTCTTTTGAATATCTTTTATTTGTCCTTCTAGAATTCTTATCTTAAATTCAGCATCAGATTTCAATATCTCATTAGCATTTTTGTAATTTGCATTAATTAAAATTTTTTTAGCATTAATATACGGTTCATCTTCATACCCAAAGGATACTAGTTTTATTTTCATTTGTCTATCTATAAAATTATATATTGAATCTTTTTCATATTTATATTTACTACTTTTTTCTTTAATATATTTATAAATTTCCATCATTTTTTGAAATGAAAAATTTTGTGTTTTGATTGTGATTGAATAATTTCTATTTTCTTTATCTTTAGGTTTTTCAATATATATGTCTGAGTTTAAATAATTTCCATTAATCTTTAAATTAGTTTTTATTTTTTCTAAATTATCATTTCCTTCAATTTGAAAGTTTCCGGTTATTTTTCCAAAAGGAAATACTCCTGTGGTTTGAGTTACATTTAAAGAATGAAAAGTTTTTGTTATTATTAATTTGGCATGAGTATTTTTAAAGTTTATAGCTTCTATTAGATCTTTAAAGCTAAAATTATTGCTTTCAGCGTTTATTTTGTATTCATAAATATCTGGTTTTATTTTTATATCTAGGTTTATTTTTCCTTTAAAATTTTTTATATAACTGTCTATATATTCTTTTAAAATGTTGTAATCTATTGAGGTGCTTTTAATGTTAATTTCATTAAATTTATTTTCTGTATAATCATAGTTGAGATCTATATCGGTGTTTAGAGATGGTATATTTATTTTTAATAGAACTATTTTGTTATTGATAATTTCTCCTTTTATTTTTGATATAAAAGGGTTTATTTTTATTGAGTAAGGAATATTTACTATTTCTTTTATATCTAACTGATTATCTATTTTTAGTTCAAGTTCACTACTTATCTTATCTTTTAAATTTATAAGACCTTTTGTTTTTATATCTTTTGAACTTATTTTTGTATCCAATTTTTTTATTTTGATTAAATGATCTTCAATCTCAAATGCTGAATTTAGATTAATTTTTTGAGAATCGTATATATAATTTCCAATTAAATCTACTTCAATTGTATCTGAAAAAAAAGAACCAGACGCTTGTAATTTTTCTATTTCAATAATAATATGTTTGTTATCATTTTTATTAATTAATATATTTGAGTCTTTAATAAGAATTACTTTTGTGTCTGAAAAGAACTTAAATAAATCTTTTATTAAATGATAATTTATTTTTTTACTTTTTGATTCTGTATATTTTATTTCCATAGATGATATTTCTAAAGATCTAGGATTTAGAGATATATTTTTGTTTTTGATGATTTGAATTATATCAATATTAATTGAAAGAGTTTTTATAAATATTTTTAAATCTTTTGAAAATAGATTTAAGTTTTTTATGGTAAAATTATCCGGTTTATTATATTCTATATCTTGAAAATTTGCTATAAGGGCGTAGTTTGAATAGATGTTGTTTATTAAACTATATTTTATAAATTCTTTTGAAAATATTTTTTTTCCAAAGTATATTAAGCTTCCTATAAAAAATATGAATGTGGTTATAAAGATAAAGAAAATAGTTCTAAAAAAATTTATGAGCATATTTGAATAAATTTAGTAAAAAGTTTATAATAAGTTTTAATATATTTATATAATTGTTTATAACTTTATTTGTAAAAGAGTATAGAATTTTTTGAGAAGGGAATAGTATTATAAATAAAAAAGATAAAAAGATTAGATTTGTAACAAGAATTATAATTATAGATTTTAATTTGCCGCCAAATTTTTTAAAGTCGTTTTGTGAGGTTGCTAGAAGCTGTAAAGTATTTATAATATGAAAAGTTATAGTAAAACCTTGAGAGAATAAAAAAAAAGAAAAGCTAAATTTTCTAAATAGGTAATAATAAACTATAGAAATTATTGATAAGATTATATTGTAGAATGGAAATATATAAGGAAATATAACAGTAAATTTATCTGGTTTTTTTTTAAAAGAAACATATCCTTTGTTTTGGTGTATCTTTATTTTTTTTATTTTATTTCCTCTGATCAATCCTGCAATTGAGTGTGATAATTCATGTGAAATTATATAAAGTTTATTTAGAAGTTTTGTGTTTCCAAAAAACAGATGTATTAATATATAAAATATTGTTCCCAATATGAAGGAATTAAAATTTTTATCAGTTGATGCAAAGTTTATCAATAATGGATATGAAAATAAGATAGCAATTATAATTGGTGGTAAAAAGAAGTAAATTATAGTATTCATTTTTAAAGGTTTTTCTTAAGTATTTTATTTACTATTGATGTAAGGATGTTGATTTTAATAGGTTTTTCAATAAACTCAACTACATTTGGTTCCATTTTTATCATATCTTTTGTGGTTCTATCCATATATTTTCCTGTTATTATTATAACGGGAATGGCTGATTTCCCTTCTATTTGGAGCTCTCTTAAAATCTCAAACCCTCCATAACCTGGCAACATTAGGTCCAAAAGTATTAGATCGTAATCATTTTTTTTAATTTTTTCAATAGCCTCTTTTCCCGTTGAGACTTTTTCGGTTTTGAAACCTTCGCTTCTTAATGTGATATCAAGTAATTCCCTTATTCCATCATCATCATCTACAATTAATATAATTTTTTGAAGTTTGTCATTCATAAGCTTTGACTTAAAAAGATTTTGTCTTAATAATTTGTAGTAACTAGTGTTTCTGTTGTTTGGACACCATGCGTTGCTCTTATTTCTCTGAGTATTAGGTTTGAAAGTTTATCCATAGTTTCTGCTTCTGCTATAAGTATTGCATCCCAAGCACCAAAGGTTAGATAAACCTCTTTAACTCCTCTTATGTTTTTTATGTTTGATATAGCTTTTTGTTCTAATCCGGCTATCAGTTTACATAATACAAATGCAATCATAATTTCCTCCTTACTGTATATTATATAATAACTTTTTTGTGGTTTATTAAATTTGTATAATATTCTTGTATTTATTTTATTTGTTTAAATTAAAAGGAGGTTGATATGTTAGTTAAAATTGGTATAAATGGTTTTGGTAGGATAGGAAGACTTGTTGCAAGGGCAATTTTTGAAAAAAAGATTAATGATATAGAAGTAGTTGCTATTAATGATTTAACAGATGCAAAAACAAATGCACATCTTTTTAAATATGATTCTATTCATGGGACATATCCTGGAGAGGTTAAAGTTATTGGGGAAGATGAAATATCTATAGATGGTAAAAAAGTGAAAGTTTTGAAAAAAAAGGAACCATCGGATCTTCCATGGAAAGATTTAGGTGTAGATATAGTAGTAGAGGCTACGGGCCTTTTTACTGTTAAAAAAGATGGAATTAATAAGAAAGGAAAGGAAGTTAAAGGTGCTGAAAATCATATAACTAAAGGAGGAGCAAAAAAAGTTATAATAACTGCACCAGCAGAAGGTGAAGACATAACAATTGTAATGGGAGTAAATCATGAAAAATATGATCCTAAAAATCATCATGTGATATCTAATGCGAGTTGTACTACGAATTGCCTTGCACCTGTAGTAAAAGTAATTCATGAAAGATGGGGTATTGAGAAAGGCTTAATGACCACTATACATTCCTATACAAATGATCAAAGAATATTAGATATGGCTCATTCTGATTTAAGAAGAGCAAGGGCTGGAGCATTAAGTATGATTCCAACTACAACTGGTGCGGCAAAAGCAATTGGTTTAGTTATGCCTGAACTTAAAGGTAAATTGGATGGTTTTGCTATAAGAGTGCCAACTCCAAATGTTTCTGTTGTTGATTTATCTGCTACCGTTTCAAAGAATACTACTAGTGATGAGATAAATGCAGCACTTAAAGAAGCAAGTGAAACTACTCTTAAAGGTATATTAGGATATACAGATGAACCATTGGTTTCAGTTGATTTTAACCATTGTCATTTAAGTTCTATTGTAGATGGTAAGCTTACAAAAGTAATAGAGGGAAATTTTATAAAAGTTATTGCTTGGTATGATAATGAATGGGGATATTCTAATAGAGTTGTTGATTTAATTTTATATATTGCCAAAAAAGGTTTATGAGGAGGCTATTATGTCTGCTATAAGGAAAAAGGTTGTGATAATGGGAGCAGCTGGTAGGGATTTTCATAATTTTAATGTTTACTATAGGGATAATAATGAATATGATGTTGTAGCTTTCACAGCACAACAAATTCCAAACATAGCTGGAAGAAAATATCCTTCTTCTTTGGCAGGGAAAAAGTATCCCAATGGAATTCCTATATATGATGAAAGTGAGCTTCCGGATATTATTAAAAAATATAAAGTTGATGAAGTAGTTTTTGCTTACAGTGATGTGAGTTTTAATTATGTTATGGAAAGAGCTTCTATAGCACTTGCTTGTGGAGCTGATTATAGACTTTTGAGTGGTGAACATACAATGCTAAAATCTACAAAACCTGTTATAGCTGTTTGTGCGGTTAGAACTGGTTGCGGAAAAAGTCAAACTTCACGAAAAATTGCATCTATTTTAAAAGAGATGGGAAAGAAAGTTGTAGTAGTTAGACACCCTATGCCATATGGAGATTTAGAAAAACAAGTCTGTCAAAGATTTGCTTCTATAAAGGATATGCATGAACAGAATTGTACCATAGAAGAAATGGAGGAGTATGAACCACATATAAGTGAAGGTCATGTAGTGTATGCTGGAGTTGATTACGAAAAAATTTTAAGAGAAGCAGAAAAAGAGGCAGATGTTATACTTTGGGATGGTGGTAATAATGATCTTCCATTTTTTAAGCCAGATCTTCATATAGTTGTTACAGATCCTCTAAGAGCTGGACATGAGAATTATTATCATCCAGGTGCTACAAACCTTAGAATGGCAGATGTAGTTATAATAAATAAAGTTGATACTGCTGAACCAGATGATGTAGAAAAAGTAAAAGCAAGTATTTTATCAGCTAATCCAGATGCTAAAATAATAGAAGCGGAAAGTCCTGTTGTGGTAAAAGGAGATGTTTCTCAAATTAAAGGAAAAAAGATCCTTGTAGTTGAAGATGGACCAACACTTACTCATGGTGAAATGAATTATGGTGCGGCATATGTTGCAGCAAAAGAACACGGTGCGGGAGAAATAATAGATCCAAGACCTTATGCAGTTGGTTCAATAAAGGAAGTTTATCAAAAATATACACATCTTGAAAATATTTTACCTGCTATGGGGTATGGGAAAACTCAAATGAAAGAGTTAAAAGAAACAATTGAAAAGGTTCCTTGTGATTTAGTATTAGTTGGTACTCCTATAGATCTTGCTTCACATTTGAAGTTTAGTAAGCCTTCACTTAGGATAACTTATTATCTTAAAGAAAGGACTACACCGGGATTAAAAGATATTGTTTCTCAAATTCTTGAGAAAAAAGTTAAAGTAAAAAAATAAATAAAAAGGAGATGTCTATGAATACAAGACCTGTATTGAAACTTAAAAAAGTTCAAGATATGGGAATATCTAAAGGTTCAACTGTGCTTGTTAGAGTTGATTATAATGTTCCAATGAAAGATGGTAAAGTTAGTGATGATACAAGAATTAGAGAAACTGAAAAAACTATAAAATATTTGCTTACTAGAGATGCAAAGATAGTTTTAATTTCTCATTTAGGTCGTCCAAAGGGGAAAGTTGATCCAAAATATAGTCTTAAACCACTTGTAGAACATGTTGAGAAAATTATGGGAGTGAAAACTCATTTTGTAGAGGATTGTATTGGTCAAGATTGTGAGGCTGCTAAAGCCAATTTAAAAAATGGTGAGATACTTTTATGTGAAAATTTAAGATTTCATCCTGAGGAAGAAAAAAATGATGAGTCTTTTGCAAAAGAGCTTGCTAAAGGTTGTGATTATTTTGTTCAAGATGCTTTTGGAGCAATTCACAGAGCTCATGCTTCCACCAGTGCTATAACAAAATATCTTCCATGTGGAATAGGTTTTTTACTTCAAAAAGAGCTTGAATATTTAGAAAAGATTATGACAAATCCCCAAAGACCATTTGTTGCAATTATTGGGGGAGCAAAAGTAAGTGATAAAATTGATGTCTTAAACAGTTTACTTGACAGAGTTGATATGTTGATTATTGGTGGAGCTATGGCATATACTTTTTTGAAAGCCCAGGATACTAATGTTGGAAATTCATTAGTCGAGAATGAAAAAATTGAGGATGCAAAACAAATAGTTTTAAAAGCATTTAGAAACGGAGTTGAAATACTGTTTCCTAGCGATCATTTAGTTGTTAGAGAAATAAAAGAAGATGCTGAAACTCAAAATACTCAATCTATGGCTATACCAGATGGTTGGATAGGTGTAGATATTGGAGATAGGAGTATTTCTATTTTTGCTGAAAAAATACTTCAAGCAAAAACAATATTTTGGAATGGTCCTGTGGGAATATTTGAAATTGATAAATTTTCAAAGGGAACACTAGAGCTTGCAAAGATTATAGCTCAAGCAACAAAAAATGGTGCTATAAGCGTTATTGGTGGAGGAGATACTCTTAATGCTTTGAAAAAATCTGGAATTAATTCTCAAGAGTTTTCTCATTGTTCTACAGGCGGTGGAGCAAGCCTTGAGTTTATCGAAGGCAAGCTTTTACCCGGACTTGAAGCTTTAAGTAGATAAAAAGGGGGAAGGTGTGTTTGTTTTTTTCTTAATAATTCATGTAATAATATGTTTTTTGCTTATACTATCTATACTTTTATTTCAAACAAGCAAAGGCTCAGCTTTAAGCATGTTTGGAGGTGGTGGAGATTCTCTTTTTTCTTCTCCAGGTGGAACAACATTTATAAAAAAATTTACAATGTTTTTAGCTATTGCCTTTGCAATAAATTCTGTTATTCTTACTGTAATTTATCCTTTAAGACATAGATCTGTTTTATATAATGCTACTCCGCCACCTATTCCAGCTGCAGGTGTTGAAAAAAAATAGTCTGTAGATGGAGTTTTGGAAAATTTTTGCAATAGTTTTTTTTCTAAGTTTAAATGCTATCTTTGTTCTTGTTGAATTTGCTGTAGTTAGTGTTAGAAGAACTAGAATTGAAGAGCTTGCACAGAATGAAAAAAATATTGTAGCGAGAATATCTCTTGAAATTTTAAATAATATAAACGCATATCTTGCATCAATTCAGTTAGGTATAACAGCTTCAAGTATAGGGCTTGGGTGGGTTGCTCAACCTTATGTTTCTTCTCTTATAAACAGTTTAATACCTGATATTAATTTACTAACACTAAGAGTATCATCTTATTCTATATCTATAATTATTTCATTTTTTATTGTTACTTTTGCTCATATAATTTTAGGAGAGCAAGTTCCAAAATATATAGCAATATCACTATCTGAAAAAATAGTTTTAATTTTTGCAATACCTTTAAAGATTTTTTATAGAATTACTTATTATCCTATGCTTATTATAAATAATGTTTCTGAATTTTTTATTTCCTTAATTGGATTAAAAGAAATGAAAAATGAAGCTTCTCATTCAGAGGATGAAATAAGGTTAATACTTTCTAAATCAGAAGAAATTGGTAAGATTTCTTTACAAAGGCTTATGATGTTTGATCACCTTTTTGATTTTGGTAAAACTAAAGTGAAAGAAGTTATGGTTCCTGTTGATAAAATAGTTTTTTTAAATTCAAATATAACTTTCGATGATTTTTTTAATATAGTTAAAACTAAGAAGTTTTCAAGATATCCAATAAAAGATGCAAATGGGGAATTTATAGGTTATATTCATATAAAAGATATATTATTTGATGATTGTTTTTTTATATCTCAAAATTTTTCTATAAAAAAATTTATTAGACCATTATATAAAGTTAATGAAAATGAGTTTATAGAAAATGTTTTGAGATTGATTCAAGAAAATCATCAACCTATTCTTATTGTTGAAAATGAAAATGGAGAAATTACAGGACTTTTGACTTTGGAAGACATAATTGAAGATCTTACTGGGGAAATACGTGATGAATTTGAAACAAGACAGACTTTTAGATTAGATGAAGTATTTAGTGTAGAAGGAAGTGTTATTGGCTTAAAAGCCAGGGATAGATTTTCTGCTATAGAGGAACTTATTGATAAAATATCCACTTTCATTCCTTATATATCTAAAAGTGAGATATCTGAAAGAGTTATAAAAAGGGAAAAAATGCTTTCTACAGCTATAGGTCATCAAATTGCTTTACCACATGCAAGGATATATGGGCTTGATAAACCTATAGTTAGTGTTGGTATAAGTGAAGAAGGAATTGATTTTTTGTCTCCAGACGCAAAACCAGTTAAAGTTATTTTTTTAATATTAACTCCTTATCATGAACCATCTTGTCAACTTGATATACTTTCTAAAATATCAAAGCTTATCTTAAATACAACTTTAAGAAAAAAACTTTTGAAAGCTAAAACACCACTAAAAATAAAAGAAATTTTTACAATATTTGAAGATAGTGTACCAGTTTAAGTAGTTAAGTTTGAAAAAATATTTTTAAAAAAGGTAAAATTTTAATTATAATGCGCGGGTGGCGGAACTGGTAGACGCGTACGTTTGAGGGGCGTATGCCTTTGCGGCGTAAGGGTTCGAGTCCCTTCCCGCGCATTTTATTTTTAAACCTTCCTATTTGTTTTTTAAAAGGTTCTTATTAATGTGGTATTTTGATAAAGTTAACAGAAATAAAATTCTAAAACTTCTTTCAAAATATAAAACTCCATTGTATATTTATCATAAAAAAACTTTAATTGATGAAGCCTTAAAGTATATTAAAACTTTTAAAGGATATCCTGTTAAGTTTTTATATGCTTTTAAAGCTAACTCAAATGAAAATATTTGTGAAATTCTAAAAAATATAGGGTATGGTGCAGATGTAGTAAGTGGGGGAGAGTTAAAACTTGCTTGTAAGATAGGTTTCAATGATATATCTTTTTCAGGTGTTGGTAAAACTTTAGAAGAATTAGAATTGGCAGTAAAAAAAAGGATTTCTTTTATAAATGTAGAATCGTATGAAGAATTTATAGAATTAAAAAAAATTGTTTCTAGATTCAAGATAAAAACAAATTTTTCTGTTAGGTTAAATCCAAAAATTTCTATTGATAGTCATAGTTATATAAAAACATCTGAAAAATATTCTAAATTTGGTGTTGATTTTAATACAGCTAGAGAAATATATTTATCTTCTTTGAAGTCAAAATATCTTATACCTGTTGCAGTCCATTTTCATCTTGGCTCTCAGATATTTGATTTTAGTCGTTATGAGTTAGCATTAAGGAAAACAATAAAATTTTTGAACTCATTATCTTTATATGGTATAAAAATAGATATAATTGATATAGGAGGTGGGTTAGGAATAAAAGAAGGGGAATTTGCAAAAGGACATGAAAATTTGCTTAAAGTAATTAGACCATATTTTAATCGTTTTTCATTTATACTTGAACCTGGGAGAAGTGTGGTTGCTGCATGTGGAATTCTTGTAGTGAAAGTTCTTTATAGAAAAAAAATAAATAATAGATACATTATTATAGTAGATGGTGGTATAAATAATTTAATAAGACCTGCTTTATATGGTGCCTATCATCCAATTTTTAATTTGCGAAATAGAAATAGTGAAAAATTTATGTGTGATATAGC
>JAOAEH010000038.1 GCA_026416895.1 Elusimicrobiales bacterium | reverse complement strand
AAGAAAGATTCTTATTGTAGATGATGATGCTAATTTAAGAGAAAGTTTAAGTGAATCTTTGGAGTTGGAGGGATTTAAATGTTTTGAAGCTAAAAACTCTAAGGAAGCAATAGAACTTGTGAAAAAATATGTACCTGATGTAGTTATAATGGATATTCAATTGCCTGATTCTATAGGTTTCCAGCTTTGTCAGGAAATTAGAAAAAATTCCAAGGATTTGATTATAATCATGATGAGTGGAAGGTTTCTTTCATCTGAAGAAAAAACTCAAGGATTTGAGCTTGGAGCAGATGAGTATATAACTAAACCTTTTGACATACGTGAACTTTCAGTTAGAATAAGACAACTTCTTTCAAGAAAAGGGAAATAATATTTTTAAGGAGATTTTATGATAAATTTGATAAGAATTTTTATATTGATATGTTGTATATTTTGTGATATTTTATATTCTCAGCATGATAAAAAAATTAATATAAAATTATACTTTGAGCCATTTAATCCCGTTAGCTGGCAGAATTATATATATCTTGATCTGGTTAGCAGGAAAGTATCTGATGTTAATTTAATGATTTATCCTTTTATTAAAAAAGATTCTGAAGGGTGGAAAGTTTCTTATGGTGAAGCAGAATTAAAAGAAATAGCAAGATTCCAAGCTTTGATTGATAAATACCCTTTGAAATTGAATAGTTATTTAAGAGTAAGGGCTTTAAATATGTCTCCTGATGGTTGGAAGGATAGTTTAATATATGCTTCGATTAATCCTATAGAGTTTGAAAATTATGTAAGTAATAATAAAGTAACGCTTTTAGAGAAAGCATACAAAAAAATTGAATTAGATGGTATTTCTCAAGCGGGTGTATATATAGAAGGAGATTTTTTTGAATCTTTTTCTAAGATAACGGAGATACTTGATAAAGTTAATAAGTTTTTGCCTGAAGGTAGAAAGATAAATTTATATACAAAAGAACTTTCAAAAATAAAACCTCCTAGGTTTATTGTTGCTTATGATAAGGATACGGAAATTTTTATAGATAACAATGTTTATATTTCTTTTAAAAATATGTTTGGGGAAATAAAAGATGAAAGGATAAGTTTTGAAAATTTGGATTCTTATTTAAAAGAAAAGATATTTGCTCTTCCAGCTTATTTAATAGAAAAAAAAGATAGTGTTGTTGAATATTTAAATCAAGCTGTAAAGCAAAAGATAATAGATGATATAGGGAATTATTATGTGTATTATGATATGAGAAATAAATCAAAACTTTTGAAATTTAAGTCTAATAAAAAACTTGAAATTTTTATTATGTCTCAGTGTCCTTTTGGTGTGAAAGCGGTAGAATCGATAATTAATTATGTTGAAGGAGGAAAAATTAATTCAAATGAAATATCAATTCATTATATAGGTGATGTATATGAAAAAAATGGAGATTATATTTTTAATTCTCTTCATGGAGATGAGGAGTGGAAAGAAAACATGAGACAGATTGTTATAGCTAAATATTATCCAGATAAATTTTTATCATATCTTAAGAAAAGATCTAAAAATTATACTTCTAGTGATTGGCAAACAGTTGCTAAGGATGTTGGAATAGATGTGGATAATTTAAGCAAAAAAATAGAGTCAGATGGTAAAAAACTTCTTGCTGATGATTTTAAATATACATCACTTCTTAAAATAAATGTTTCTCCTACTTTTATTGTGGAGGGAAATTTATTAGTTGTTGGAATAGATAATTTAAAAAAGTTTAAAGGTTTTGAAGATATAAAAGTAGAATCATTAGAATCTGGCTCTTGTGGTAAATAATTTTAATTTTTTGAAATAAATAATTAACAATATTAATTTAATATTTTATTTATGGTTCGTAGAAAAAGGGGAAAACTTTTTTATAAACTTCTTTTTATACTATTAATAGTATCACTTCTACCACTTGGTATTGTGAGTTATTATCTTGTTGATCTGACTAGAATTACATTAAACAAGTCTATAGTAAGGGATCAAGAAGCACTTGCTATAGCTTTTAGTGATAGTGTTACTAACTATGTGATTTCTTTTAGAAATCTCTTATATGACGCTGCTCATCTTGAAGATTTTTCTTCTATGAATATAGAAAAAATGAAGCATTTTTTAAATAATATGATGCAAATTCATTCTGCTTTCTTAGAGCTTTCTGTTCTCAATCCTTTAGGACAGGAAATAATTAGATTATCAAGATACGATGATGAGAAAGGCTTAAGAGATTTTATAAACAGTCAAGTTTATCAAAAATCAGTAAGGAATGGAGAGTTTATTGGGAATTTTGAAAGATATAAAGGTAAATATCCAGCTATTACTATCGCAGTAAGCATAATAAATCCAAAAAATCCAGGATATGTTAGTGGTATTTTGATGGGAAAGTTGAGTTTATCCACTCTATCTGGTCTTCTTAAAGCAAGTTTTCCGGATCCTTCTCATACAAGAGTTGCTGTTATAGATCTTGAAGGATATATAGTTGCTCACTCGATTCCTCAAGAAGCAGAAAAACCTAATGCAAAACTTAATGAGGAGATTTTAAAAATTCTTTTAGGTAATGATGCAAAAAGCGGGGGTGGAGAAATAATTCTTTCAAATGGACAAAAAGTTCTTGGATCTTTTAGTGAAGTTAAGGAACTTGGTTGGCTTGTATATATAGAGCGTTCTATAGATGTAGCTTATAAAGCTTCGGAAGAGATGATTAAAAAAACATGGCAGGTTATGATACTTGTTACAGTTTTTGTTATGTTTTTAGGCTGGGTTTTGTCTATAATTTTAACACAACCAATTCAGGCTTTAAGAGATGCTGCTGCAAAAATTGCTGATGGTAATTTTGATTTTGAAACAGATTTGATAATACCAAATAATGAAATAGGAGAGTTAGCTCATACCTTTTTAGAGATGGCAGAATCCTTAAAAGTAAAAACATCTGAGATACTTGCTGCAAAAGAGGAATTGGAAAAATTAAACAAAACTCTTGAAAATAGGGTTGAAGCAAGGACTAGAGAGTTAAAATCAGCACAAGAAGAGCTAATCAAAAAAGAAAGACTTGCTGCTATGGGGCAGATGGCTTCTGTAGTTAGTCATGAAATAAGAAATCCTCTTGCTGTTATAAATAATTCAATTTATTTCATAAAAACTAAGCTTGGTTCTTCTGTAGATCCTAAAGTTTTAAAACATATAAATATAATAGAGTCTGAAATAAGACAAGCTAATGGAATAATAGATGAGATTTTAAGTTTTGCAAGAACAAGGGAATTGAATCCTAAGGTTACAGAACTTAATAGTTACCTGGAAGAGCTTTTGTCTACATATCCTTTTCCTCAACATATAGTTTTAGAAAAGATTTTTTATACTGGAAAACTTATGGTTAATATTGATCAAGATGAGATGAATCAGGTTATAAGAAATCTTATAAAGAATGCTATAGAGGTGATGCCAGAAAAGGGTAAAATTACTGTTAGAACTGATATAACTCCAGAAAAAATGTCAAGAATAGATATTGAGGATACTGGTCCTGGTATCCCTCAAGAGGTTCTTGATAAATTATTCACTCCATTTTTTACTACCAAAGCAAGGGGAACTGGACTTGGTCTTGCAGTTGTAAAAAAAGTAATAGAGAGGCATAAAGGAAAAGTTGAAATATCAACTCAAATAGGTAAGGGGACTTGTTTTAAATTATATCTTCCTTTACATTCTTCTTAAGTTTTATTTTTTAAAAGAGAAATGAAATAATTTATTTTAAAAAGATTTTCAGCATCTTCGGCAATAATTCTTGCTTGAGAAATATCTTTTCCTATAGTTACTATTCCATGATTTTGAAGTATTATTAAATTACTTTTTAATGATGCTTCTGCTACTTTTTTTGCAAGTTTATTAGAACCTGGTTTAAGATATCCCAAATATATAGGTTTACCAACATTTTTTTCAAACTCAACAGTTATGTATTTTAGCTTTATATTACATTCTAAACATATCAAAACAAACTGTGGATGAGCATGTATTATTGCATTTACATCTGGTCTTTTACGGTATATCTCTATATGCATTTTATATTCAGATGAAGGCGGAATTTTGTTAAGTATATTTCCATTTATATCTATTTGTGAAATTTTTTTAAAAGTAAGTTCGTCTTTACTTATTCCAGATGGAGTTATAAATATTCTATCTTTTATTCTTATGCTTATGTTTCCACTTGAACCTGGAAGAATACCTTCATCTTTCAGTATTTTTGAGTATTTTATTATTAATTTAGCTTTTTGCATATTTGTGTTCTCTTAATTATCTCCTCTACCCCTTTATTTTTGTTTAGAGTAAAAAAGTGAATTCCTGCAGCTTCAGTTTTAAGTACCTTTTCTACAATTTCTGAAATAAACTCTATACTAGCATTAAAAAAATCTTGTTTTTTTGAATCATCATAATATTTTTCAATTATTAAACTATATTTTTTAGGAATAATTATGTTTTTTATTTTTGATACTATATTGTTAAAAATATTTTTTGAAGTTATAGGGAGTATTCCTGCAATTATAGGGATATTTATATTGTTTTTTCTTAATTTTTCAATCATTTTTTCGAGTGTC
>JAOAEH010000076.1 GCA_026416895.1 Elusimicrobiales bacterium | reverse complement strand
CTCCCATTGTGTTGTGTTTATCTGGGTATATGCTCAGTTGCACTTCGTAAGCGTTTTCATCTGTGCTGGTGTCGTGCATGTCAACAATGTTTCCATATTTTTCTTTTATTTTTTCTATCCCTTGTCTTTTTATTGCATCTCTGAAATCAAGATATACAGCTTCTCCAGTAGGGCCAACTCCTCTACCTTCATCTATCATTCTTTTTGCTGCTCTTGATGCAATATCACGTGGGACTAGATTTCCAAAAGATGGATACATTCTTTCAAGATAATAATCTCTTTCTTCTTCTGGTATTTCATTTGGATGTCTTTTATCTCCTTTATTTTTAGGAACCCAAACTCTTCCATCATTTCTTAAACTTTCACTCATAAGTGTTAGTTTTGATTGATGTTCACCACTTCTTGGTATACATGTTGGATGGATCTGAGTAAAGCATGGATTTGCAAAACCTGCTCCTTTTTTGTAGCAAGCCCATACTGCTGTAACATTGCATGTTGCAGCATTAGTTGATAAATAAAAAACATTTGAATAACCACCTGTTGCAATAATTACTGCATGTGCTGTGTAGGATTCCAATTCACCCGTTATGAGATTTCTTACAACAATTCCTCTTGCTTTACCATTTTTGACTATCAAATCTAACATTTCTCTTCGTGGAAATATTTTTACATTTCCTTGTGATACTTGTCTCATCATCTGAGAGTATGCTCCAAGAAGCAATTGTTGTCCTGTTTGTCCTCTTGCATAGAATGTGCGTTGAAGCTGTGCTCCACCAAAAGATCTTGTATCTAGTAATCCGCCATATTCTCTTGCAAAAGGTACTCCTATTGCTACACAATGGTCTATTATAAGTGAAGAAATTTGTGCAAGTCTATAAACATTTGCTTCCCTTGCTCTATAATCTCCTCCTTTTAATGTGTCATGAAATAATCTCCATATAGAATCTCCATCATATTTATAATTTTTTGCAGCGTTTATTCCACCTTGCGCTGCAATTGAGTGAGCCCTTCTTGGACTATCATGTAATGTAAAAACCATAACATTATATCCAGCTTCACCAAGACTTGCTGCAGCGCTTGCTCCTGCAAGACCACTACCTACAATTATTACATTAAATTTTCTTCTGTTTGCTGGGTTTACTAATCTAGCATTAAATTTATAATTGTCCCATTTTTGTTCTATATGTCCTTGAGGTATTTTAGGATCAAGTTTCATCTAACCTCCTATTCTATAGTCATTTCGACTAAATTATTATATTCTATGTCTGCTTTTATATCAAATCCAAAGAAATAATAGAGAGAAATCATTGCAAAGCCAACCATCATAAGAGCAACTAAGTAACTAGCTATTTTTATGAAAATATTATATTTTTCATGATTTATTCCTAGTGTTTGGAAAGCGCTTTGAAAACCATGACTAAGGTGAAGGGCTAAAGCGATTGAGCCGGTGATATATATTAAGACAAATGTTTTATTTCTAAATGCTGAGGTTACCATTTGATAAAATCCCATTGAGTGATCTGTAAATTTAAAATGAAGTAGATGAAATATAATATAAATTAACAAAATTATGGCAGTATAAAGCATAGTAGCTGAACCAATAGTTCTACCTCCTTGCCAATTTATTGTTTCATATTTTCTTACTTTTGAGTTTATCCAGTTTTCATATCTTACCCACATCCCCATAAATATATGTATGATAAATGTTATTAAAAGTCCTATTTCTAAATATATAGTCAAAGGATTTGTAATTAATATATTTACCCACCCATTGTACCATTCTTCCCCTTTGAAAAGTAGTAAATTTTCAGCAAGATGTATTAACATAAATAATGATAGTAAAAGTCCTGTGATTGCCATAAGTTGTTTTCTACCTATTGATGTTTTAAATACTCTTAATATAAAAAGTAATTTCATAACAACTCCTTGTAGGGTGATGGAATTTTTAAAAGAACATAAAGTTATTAATTAAAATATATAATTTTGTAAAAGAAAAATCAATTAAAAATTTAGTAAAATTTTAATAATATGTTTGTGTGTTTAATATATTTTTTGACAAATATAAACTTTTGGGGACAAAATTTATTTATTGCATCTTTAAATATCTCTACTGCTTCTCAAAAAATTTTTATTGACAATTTAATAGATATAGATTTTGATTTTAAAAATAATATATCTGGTTTTAGTTTTGAAGATTTATTAATATCAACTAATATTATTAGTGAATATGATATAAGAGAAATAGAGGAAGATGATGAAACAGATTTTTTGAAAGAAATTTATTCTCTTGTAGAACCACAGCCCATAAATTTAGGTGGAGATGGAATATTAACTATTTTGAGAAAAGATACTGGAGAAAAGATTACTGTAAAATATAGAAATAAGGATGATAGTTATAACGAAGATGCACTTAAACAGATAAATTATTTGGCTAGATGTTCTTTAACAGGAGAGGAGAGAAAAATACCTGTTAAGCTTATAGAGATTATTGATAAGATAAGTGATAGATTTGGCAAAAGAACTGTAATACTTTTGAGTGGATATAGAACAAAACCTTTAAATGATATTACTCCAGGAGCTGCAAAAAGAAGTTTACATTTAATAGGTTGGGCTATGGATATAAAAGTAGATGGTGTTTCTGCTAAAAGAATTAAAGATTATGCCAAGACTTTAAAAATGGGGGGCGTTGGATATTATCCTGCTTATGGTTTTGTACACATCGATATAGGAAAAGTTAGGTATTGGCAAAAATATCAGTATAGGAAAAAGCCAAAATATGCCAAAAATGTTTCTTCAAAAAAGAATCGTTTTGCCAAGAAAAACATAAAAAATAGTGTTAATATTGTTTATAAAAAGAAGTAAAATATTAGTTAAGTGGTTTAATTGGAGGGAAAATGTGTAAGATAATGCTTCTTCTTTTTTATTTTTGTTTAGATATTTTTTCATATGATAAAATAGAAGTATCATCTTATTTAGAAGAACCTTCTTTTTCATCTGTAAAATATATATATCCTAAAGATGATAAAGTTTATATTCTTTTAGCAAATAGTTTAAAAGTTTATTCTTCTACGTTTTCTTATATTGGAACAATAGGTTTGAAATCTGAAAATTCAACAGCTTTTGCTATAAGTGAAGATAGCTTGTATGTTTTAGATTTTAAAAAATGTTCTATTGATGTTTATGATCTATTGGGTAATATTGTTTTTTCTTTTGGAAGCTGTGGAAAATATTATGGTCAAATGTCGTCTCCTCAAGATATTAGAGTGTTTGATAATAAAATATTTGTTGCAGATGAAGGTGGTTATATAAATGTGTATAGTAAAGATGGTATATTTTTGTATTCTTTTTCTACTTTTTCTAAAGATGGGACTAAAAGATATTTTCCAGCAAGGTTATCTTTTGACCCAGAAGGCTTTATTTATATCGTTGATAAAAAAAATCAAGTTATTGCAAAATATGATCTGAATGGTAAATGTCATTTTGAATACTTTACAAAAGAATTTCCTCTAGATATAACTGAAAGTGGCTTTATATATACTGGTTCTTTAGAAGGTAAGATAAGAGAATATGATCTTTTATTTAGACAAAAAGGTATATTTGGTACTAAGGGAAAAAATAGATATGAATTTCAATCTTTTTCTGATATAAAAGCTTATAAGGATGGTATATTTGTAGCCGATTCTAAAAACAAAAAATTATTGTATTTAAAAATTTATAACAGAAATGTGGGAGTTTATGAAAGAAAAATTATAAATAAAGATTATATTTGGGTTAAACCTTATAAAACTTTTAAACTTAACTCAGCAGTTTTTAATGTATTAGATAATGAAACAATTTATTTTTTTAATAATTTTAAGAATAATGAAGGAATTTATAAATATAGTAATAATAATTTGTCAAAAATTATCTCATATGGAAAGGGTAATATACTAGGTGTAAGTGATATAATAGAGCATAATGGTAAGCTATATATTCTTGATAATGTAGAAAAAAAGGTAAAGGTTTATGAAGATGAAAAATATCTTTTTTCTTTTGGTGATAAAGTTGGATTTTTAGGAGGCTCTAAGGAGGGAAAGTTTTCTCAACCTGTTAAGATGGTTTTTGATGCTTTAGAAAAAATTTATATTCTTGATACTAAACTATATATGATTCAGGTTTTTAATAAAGATGGAATTTTTCTTTATTATATTGATTTATCTTCATATAAGGCTTTTAATTTTTATGATATTTTGTTAGATGAGGAAAATAATTTATATGTTTTATCTGATAATAAAATATTCGTTTTTAATTCTGATGGAAAATATATAAGGGAGTTTGATTTAAAAGATGTTAACTCTGCTGTGTCTTTTTGTTATGATGGTATTAACTATATTTTTATTCTTGATAGGAATAAATCTAGAGTTTATGTATATGATAGGAAAGGAAAATATATTTCAAGTTTTTTTTGTAAAGGTTTTCAAGTTACTGAGTTAAAAGATCCAATTTTGATAAGATTTAAAAATAATAAGATTTATATATTAGATTCATCAGATAGGATACTCTCTTTTGATGTTTTTTATCATGTTTATTCATCTTTATTTGATGTTATTTATGATTCTAAATCTGTTTCTGCTAATTTTGACTTTGAAATAGATAATAAAGAATATTTAAAAAATTTAGTTATAGAAAAATCAACAGATAATAAATTTTTAAATGTTTCCACATTGTCATCTATTCAATCAGATAAGGCTCTTATTATAGATAGTACTTATTACTATAGGTTAAGGTTAATTTCAGTTACAAACCAAGTTTCTTTTTCTGATATAAAATCTGTTTTTGTTTTTAAAGATATAACAAAAAAAGGAGAACAAACTGAACAAATAAA
>JAOAEH010000055.1 GCA_026416895.1 Elusimicrobiales bacterium | reverse complement strand
TGTTTATCCATAAATCCCATCTATCAACAATATCCGCTAACAAAACATACGAGGCTAATATTCGTAAATAACGTCTTCTTCCTGCAGGAGTAACACAAACTATCTTATAACCTTTGTACATAAGAATATTATAGCAGTTTTCTGTTTGGCACTATTTTTATAAATTCAATCCTAAGAAAAATATTATTTATTAATAAAAAAATATTTAAAAACAAGCAAATTTTTAATTAGTATATAACTTAAAGTTCCATTTTACTTTTTAAAAAATAATTGAAGCAGTAAAAGAAAATTTCAAAATTCAAAATATATAATCATATATATCACAAGAAAAATATAAGACATTTTTAAAATATTAAAATAACTGAAATATTTTTAATTAAGATAATATTTAAAAACCATATATTATTAACTAATATTTTTTCTAAATCTTACTCTCAAAATTTAGATAATAAAATCTATTACAAGATACTGCAATTTTAAATGATAAGAAATATAAATTAAAAGTTTTATTCACCTATTATTTTGATTAATATTTTTTTTGGTCTCTGTCCATCAAACTCTCCATAAAAAATTTGTTCCCAAGGTCCAAAATCAAGCTTACCATTTGTAACTGCTATAACAACCTCTCTTCCCATAATTGTTCTTTTAAGATGTGCATCTCCATTATCTTCTCCTGTTTTGTTATGTTCATATGCCGATTTGGAATAAGGAGCAAGTTTTTCAAGCCAGTTTAAAAAATCTCTATGAAGTCCATTTTCATTGTCGTTTATAAAAACACTTGCTGTTATATGCATGGCATTTACTAAACATAATCCTTCTTTAATTCCACTTTTCCTTACCTCTTCTTCAACAATGTGAGTAATATTTATTATTTCGTATCTCTTTTTTGTATTAATAGTAATATAAGTTGTATGGGATTTCATAACCACCTCTTTACTTGGATATTAAATAAACTCCAAAAACTATTAAAACAGTACCTATCAATTTTGATAATGTAAAACTTTCACCTAAAAACAAAACAGCAAGAATTAGAGTTAATAAAGGATAAGTAGAAGATATTGGGACAATTTTTGATGCTTCAGATGTACTCATAGCTTTTAGATAAGCAAAAACTCCAATCATTGCCATAGATATACCTAAAAAGGTATATAAATAAGCTTGATATGTAGTTTTTTTTATATATTCAGAAACTGATCCTATTTTGAAAAATATAATTATTGAAAAAGTAATAATCATTGTTATTAATCTTAAATAGAAAGCATGTGTTGAGTTTACATATCTCAAAACAAGCTTATCAAATATAGCTCCAACTCCCCATGATATTATAGCAATAATTAAATATATTATAGTCTCAAAATATAAATTATTCATTTTCATGGAGGTGGAAGTTGTGTTGCAAGGTGTTTTTTAAATGTAAATGGCTCTTTAAGATTCTCTTCTATATATTCCTTGAACCCCCACAAATCTGGATAAGAAAGAGCTTTCTTATACATCTCTATCGCCATTTTGCGTTCACCTCTAAGATCATGTATATTCCCCATTCTAACTATACTCCATACCGCCCATCTATTTGGTCTTTTTTCTTTTTCCATAAATTCTAAAGATTTCTTAAAATAACTATACGCCTCTGAAAAATTATTTTTAATCATATAAAGTGTTCCTAAAGACAAATAAATTCTCGGATAATAGATTTGATTATAACTCTCATATCTGTTTTCAATTCTTCTTAAATACTCCTTCATTTCCTTTTCTGCTTCTTCATACATTTTTGCTTCATAAAGTGAAATTATTAATACAAAATGCATTTGAGCTAAATTTGGATATTTTTCAACTAACTCTTTTGCCAATTTAACAGCAAAATGAGGATTTGAATATTTACTATCAGTTTGAGTAAATATTTCTATAAGAAGAAGCTTTGCAGCAGTTTTATTAAACCTTCCTTTTTCTGCACATATTTTTAAGTATTCTATACCTTTCGTAGCATCTCCTCTAATAAGAAATGATGCAAGTATTTTTATCACTCCTCCTAAAGTATCAGCTGAATATTCCCATAAACCAAGTCCTAGATATGCATCATACAAATTTGGATCCAACTCAAGCGATTTTTTCATATTGTATATAGCTTTTTTACCTGTAAAATAAGCTTTTATCCATCTATGTTGAGTTACATAAAGTCGAGCTAAAAGTCCATAAATACCCCCTAAACACATTCTTGCTTGAGCATCAGTAGGATTTTTTTTTACCCAAGCTTCTCCTATCTCAATTGCTTTTTTGCTTAATAGATGATACTCTTCATCTAGTTTTGGTGAGCTTTGTTCATCTAAATATTCAAACTCTGCCCACTTAGACATAGCAAGTCCAAAATATCCAAAAGGATGTGTTGGATATTTATTTATTAATTCATCAAACATTTTTCTCGCTTCAAAAGGTTTTACCAAATAAATATATTCTATTCCTTTTAGAGATAACTCCATTATTTCTTGATTATTTTGAGTAAGGAACTGAGTGTTTAAATTAACTAGAAATGAAAATAGTATTAAAAACAAAAAATTCATATTCTATCAAAACCCATATATTTAACTAAAGCTTTTGGAATTGAAATAGAGCCATCAGCATTCTGGTAGTTCTCAACTATAGCGGCAAATGTTCTTCCTACTGCAAGCCCAGAACCATTTAATGTGTGGACATACTCTATTTTTCCATCATCTCTCCTAAAACGAGTATTCATTCTTCGTGCTTGAAAATCTTTGCAGTTAGAACATGAAGATATCTCTCTAAATCTATTTTCAGACGGCATCCATACTTCAATATCATAAGTCTTAGAAGAAGCAAAACCCAAATCACCACTACATAGTTGTACTACTCTATATGGAAGTTCTAAAAGCTCTAATACCCTTTGTGCATGCTTAGTCATAACCTCAAGCGTTTCATTAGACTTTTCTGGAGTTGTTATCCAAACTAGTTCTACCTTGTTAAACTGATGATTTCTAATAAGACCTTTTGTATCTTTACCATAACTTCCAGCTTCTTGTCTAAAACAAGCAGTATATGCTGTAAACTGTTTTGGAAGTTCATCTTCTCTTAAAATCTTATCAGCATACATATTTGTTAATGGGACTTCTGCCGTCGGTATCAAAAAGAGTTCAGGCTCTCCTTGAATTTTATAAAGATCTTCTTCAAATTTTGGAAGCTGCCCTGTTCCTGTCATAGTTTTTCTATTAACTAGAAATGGAGGAAAAACTTCTTGATAACCATGCTCTTTCGTGTGTAAATCAAGCATAAAGTTAATCAATGCGCGTTCAAGAGATGCACCCTTACCTTTAAGTAAAGCAAATCTTGAACCACTTAAGGCAGACGCAGTTTCAAAATCAAGTATTCCAATTTTTTCCCCTAGTTCCCAATGAGAAAGTGGTTTAAAATCAAATTTTCTTTTAAAAGATGTATTTTCATACACTACTTTATTATCTTCATCAGATTTACCATAAGGTACTGAAGAATCTAAAATATTAGGTATGCTTAGTAAAAGATAATTCACTTCTGAGTCTAATTTTTTTAGGTTTTCTTCTAATTCTGAAATTGAATTTTTAATGGAATTTGCTTCATCTATTTTAGCTTTAGGAATTTCTATATTATCTTTTTTTAGATTTGCTATCTCTCTTGCTATCTCGTTCCTTCTTTTATTTAGTTTTTCAAGTTCTTTTAACATTTCGAGTCTAATTCTATCCTTTTCAACCAGTTCCTTAAAAGCAGGTAAATATCTTCCACCTCTCTTAATAATTGAATCTTCAATTAAATTTGGATTTGTTCTTAAAGTTTTTATATCTATCATATTATAAATCCTCCTTTATCTCAAACAAAAAATCTTTCATAAAAATTTCTTCATCCTTTTTAGGTTCTTTCATAAGTTCAACCTTTAAAAAAATAGGTTTATACCCTATTTTTCTGAATTTACTTATTTCTGTAAATATATTTTTTATACCATAAATATAAAAAGTTTTACTACCATAAGGTTCTATTTCTCCTTCTCTTACAAACGATGAAATAAGTGATATAGTTTCAAATCTATTTGAATCCTTTTCAAACAGAATTTTTAATGAATATCTAATTACAATTGCTTTAAGTTTCTTAGATTGTGAATTTTTAAAGTTTATTCTTATCCGAATATTTTGTTTTTTTTCAGACAAGTTTATATACTCAACTCTACTGTAGAGTGGCTTAGAAGTAAATTTAGCAATATTTTTTTCAAGAAAAGCTTCAACTTCATAAGCTTTTAGCAATAAGGAAAAAAATATAATGATATTAATCATATTATTTTTTTAATGAAATTTCTAGATATGAAATAAAAAACATCCAATATAATTGTGTTTTTCACAACA
>JAOAEH010000087.1 GCA_026416895.1 Elusimicrobiales bacterium | reverse complement strand
AAAAGAGAGAGAATAGGTGGTGAGGTTATTTGTCAAGTTTGGTAGGAGGATTATTTATGAGTAAAATTGGAAATAAACCAATAGTTATACCGGATGGAGTTAAAGTTGAATTAAAAGATAAGAAAATCAATGTGATTGGACCACATGGTTATTTAAGTTTAGAAATATTTGATGGAATATCTGTTGAAATTAAAGATGGCTTAGTTTATGTTAAGCGTGAAAAAGAGGGTTTAAGCAGCCTTCATGGTACTATTAGAGCGAAGATAAACAATGCTGTAGTTGGAGTGATTAAAAAATTTTCGAAAATACTAGAGATAGTTGGTGTTGGGTACAAATGTGAAAAAAGCCCTGATGGAAAAAAACTTATTTTTATTGTAGGTTACTCTCATCCAGTTTATCTTGATATACCTTCTGATATAAATGTGGAGTTAGATCCAAAGGCAAATACAATTACAGTTTCAGGTATAGATAAGGAAAAAGTTGGAATTTTTGCTGATAGAATTAAAAAAGTTAAGCTGCCAGAGCCTTACAAGGGAAGCGGAATTAAATATCAAAATGAGAAATTATTAAGAAAGGCTGGCAAAGCTCAAGCTGGATCTGGTGGTAAGAAATAAATTAAGAGGTGGAATATGATAACAAAACAAGAAAGATATATTTTAAGAAAGGAAAGGACAAGAAAAAAACTTTTTAAAAATGGTATTAATAAACCTAGATTATGTGTTACAAGGACTAATAAATATGTTTATGCACAGATTATTGATGATTTAAAAGGACAGACTATTGCGTATGCTTCTACTGTTGAAAAAGAATTGAAAGAGAGAATAGCTAAAACAGGAAAATCTACTAAAAGTATTGAAGCTTGCAAGATTTTAGGAGAAGTTATTGCTAAAAGAGCTGTTGAAAAAGGTGTTAAAGAGGTTGTTTTTGATAGAGGTGGTAGGCTTTATCATGGTAGGATAAAAGCTGTTGCAGAAAAAGCGAGAGAAAATGGTTTAAAATTTTAGTGTAAGGAGAGGTTTATGATAATAAAAAATCAAAAAAGGATAAAAACAGAAAAAGAGATAGCTTCTGAAAGAGAAGGGGAATTTATAGAAATTCAGGATGAATCTGAAAAAGAGAAGACTATTGTTATAAGTGTAAATAGGGTTGCTAAAGTAGTTAAAGGTGGAAAAAGGCTTTCTTTTAATGCATTGGTTGCTGTTGGCAATGGTGAAGGTAAGGTAGGAGTTGCTGTTGGTAAGGCCAAAGAGGTGCAAGATGCAATTCAAAAGGCTGTTGCTTTAGCTAAAAAAAATATGATTGAATTTCCACTTATAAATGGAACTATACCTCATGAAGTTGAGGCAAAATTCTGTTCTGGGTATATATGGATGAAACCAGCAGTTGAGGGAACAGGTTTAATTGCTGGTGGTGCGGCAAGAAGTGTTTTAGAAGTTGCAGGGGTTAAAAATGTACTTACAAAAAACATAGGGTCTACAAATCCATTCAATTCAGCTTATGCTACAATTGAGGCTTTGAAGAAACTTAAACTTCAGGAACAATATTATAATATCAGAAAGAAATAGCGGAGGATTTATGATATATCTTCATGATCTCAAACCAAAAAAAGGTTCCATTCATAAGAAAAAAAGACTAGGGACAGGACAAGGCTCTGGGCATGGGCAAACTTCTACTCGTGGGCAGAAAGGTCAACTTGCTAGAAGTGGAGATCCAAAAAGATTTGATTTTGCAGGTGGGCAGATGCCTCTTTTGAGAAAAATACCAAAGAGAGGGTTCAATAATAATTCTTTTAGAAAGGTATATCAAGAGATAAATATTTCAACTCTTGAGAAATATTTTAATGATGGGGATCAAATAACTCCTGAGGTTTTAAGAGAAAAAAGAATAATTAAGAATGAGTTGCCTATAAAGATATTAGGGGATGGTAATATTACAAAGAAACTTATAGTAAGTACTAACGCTTTTTCAAAAAAAGCAAAAGATAAGATTGAAAAAGTTGGTGGAAAAGCTGTAGTTATAAAATAGTTTTAATTTATTGAGGGGTTTTTATGGATACAGAGAGAATTGAAGGACTTTTTAAATCTAAAGATTTATTTAAAAGAATTTTATTTGTACTTTTAATAATTGCAGTTTATAGAATTGGCACTGCTATAACCATTCCTGGTGTAAATCCTCAAGCTTTAAAAGCTCTTTTTGAAGCAAACAAAGGTGGTATACTAGGCTTTTTGGATATATTTTCAGGTGGAGCTTTAGGTAGACTCTCTATATTTGCTTTAGGTGTTATGCCTTATATAAATGCGTCAATTATTATGAGTTTGGTACAAGGTTCTCACATGATTCCTTATATTGAAAGACTTGCCAGAGAAGGTGAAACAGGGAGGAGAAAGATAATCCAAATAACAAGGATTTTTACTTTTTTCCTTGCAGCAGTACAATCTTTCGGACTTGTTATGGCTTTAAATCATTTACCAGTTCCAGGAGGTATGCCGGTAGTTGAAAATCCTGATTGGGTTTTCTATTTTATAGCAGTTTTGACAATTACAACTGGAACAATATTAGTGATGTGGCTTGGTGAGCAAATAACAGAACGTGGAATTGGTAATGGAATTTCTCTTATAATTTTTACTGGAATAGTTGAAAGGTTACCGAAAGCAATTATGGATATGATAAAACTAGTTCAGCTTGAAGAGATAGGATTAATTACAGCACTCTTTATTTTAGCTATTGTTGTTTTGATAATGGGTTTTGTTGTATGGCTTGAAACTGCTCAAAGAAAAATTCCAATTCAGTATGCTCAGAGAGTTGTTGGGAGAAAAGTATATGGAGGAGTATCAACTTTTTTACCATTAAAAGTTGATCAGTCTGGTGTTATTGCTGTAATTTTTGCTGTTGCTTTTCTTACCTTACCATATACTATAACTACTTTTAATCCTAACGCTGAGTGGGCAAAAAAGGTTTTGAGTTATATGGATCATTCAAGCTTATTATATCAATTGGTATATATGAGTTTAATAATATTTTTTTGTTACTTTTATAATTCCGTTGCAATAAATCCAAAAGATTTAGCAGAAAATATGAAAAGATGGGGTGGTTTTATTCCAGGTATAAGACCAGGTGAAGCAACTCAAAAATATATTGAATATGTTTTAAACAGAATAACTCTTGGAGGAGCATTAGCTGTATCTTTTATCGCAATTCTTCCTGATTATTTAAAGGCAAAATTTAATGTTCCGTTTTATTTTGGTGGTACTTCTCTGTTAATAGTTGTAGGAGTTGCACTTGATACTATAAGTCAACTTGAGGCACATCTTTTGATGAGAAATTATGAAGGTTTATATAAAAATAAAAAAATACAGGGAAGATGGTTTAATGTTGGTAAATAAAGCTGTTGTTTTAGGGGGTTTTAGTGAATATAGTTTTACTTGGGTATCCTGGTTCAGGTAAAGGAACGCAGGCAAAACTTTTATCCAAAAGAAAAAATTTTATTCATATTTCTACAGGGGATCTTTTTAGAGAAGAAATATCAAAAGGAAGTGAACTTGGTAAGAAAGTAAGCTCATATATTTCTAGTGGTAAGTTAGTACCAGATGATTTGTTTTTGAATGTAATAAGAGAAAAGATAAAAGATATAAAAGATAATATTCTTTTTGATGGTTTCCCTAGAACTGTTGAGCAGGCAGAAAGGCTTGAAGATATGCTTGGAGAATTTTCTAAAACTATAGATAAAGTTTTTTTCTTTGAGGTTAATGAAGCTGAGGTTATAAAAAGGATATCTTCTAGAAGGAATTGTCCTAAATGTGGAAAGATTTATAATCTTGTGACTGAACCCCCTAAAGATGGTGTGCTTTGTGATATATGTAAAGTTAAACTAGTACAGAGAGATGATGATAAAGAAGATGTTGTGAAAAACAGAATAGAGGTTTATAAAGACTTAACTGCACCTTTAATTTCATATTATAGAACTCAAGGGATATTTGTTATAATAGATGCTACAAAAAATGTTGAAGAGGTTTATTCACAAATTGTTTCAAATCTTTAATGATAGAAATAAAAAGTCCACATGAAATCTTACTTATTGAAAAAGCTTCTAAAATAGTTGCAGAAACTCTTGTTTTTTTAAAAGAAAATACAAAGCCAGGAGTATCTACTATTTATTTAGATGAAATAGCGAGAAAAAATATTGAAAAAAATAAAGCAAAGCCAGCTTTTTTAGGGTATAGAGGTTATCCTAATACTCTTTGTGTTTCTATAAATGATGAGGTTATTCATGGAATTCCTTCACAAAATAAGATTATAAAAAATGGAGATGTTGTAAGTTTTGATTTAGGTGTAATATATGAAGGATATTATGGAGATGCAGCAATTACATTTATAGTTGGTGATACTCAAAATAAAGAACATGAAAGATTAGTAAAGGTTTGTAGAACTTCTTTAGAAAAAGCAATATCTATCATAAAGGATGGAATAAGACTTGGCAATGTTTCTTATGAGATAGGAAATTTTATCTTTGAAAATGGAATGGATGTGTTGAGAGATTTTACAGGTCATGGTATAGGTAGAAAACTTCATGAAGAGCCAGCTATATTTAACTATGGTGCAAAAAATACTGGACCTATTCTGAAGGAAGGTATGACGCTTGCAATTGAACCAATGATAACTTTAGGTAAGGCAGATGTTTATATAAAAGAAGATGGGTGGACTGTAGCTACTTGTGATGGAAGTTATGCTGCTCATTTTGAACATACAGTTTGTGTTACTAAAAATGGAGTTAAAATTTTAAGCACTTTATGAATTTTTATAAAAAAAAATCTGAAAGGTTGGATTTTAAGTTAATTCCAAATTTTGTTTCATCAAATAAGAA
>JAOAEH010000082.1 GCA_026416895.1 Elusimicrobiales bacterium | reverse complement strand
TATGGTAAAATCGCCTATTGGACTTCTTGCCACCATTTCAACAATATTTTTAATTATATTTTACCCTCAAAATGCTCTTCTATTATTCTTTTTACTTTATGCACTTTCAGGTATAGTTTATTTTGTGTTTCGAATGTTTTTTCCTGAAAAAAACGGTGAACAAAATTAATTTTTTCTTGGAAATAAAGGTGATATTTTTTCATCACCAATTATTTTGTCTTTAGTTTCACCTATTGCAAGATACATACTCATCTTAACTGATGTTTCAGGCATAAATGGGTATATCCATTTAGCTATCATCCTAAGCCCCCAAATCATATCACTTAAAAAAACTTTTAATTTTTCTGGATCTGTTTTTGCTAACTCCCAAGGTTTTTGTTCATCTATCAATTTATTCATATAAGAAATTTTTTTCCAAATTTTATCCAAAGCTAAACTAAAATTTAAATCTTCCATATCTTTATCTATTTCTTTTTCCACTGCAAGAAAATATTCAATTAACCTAGAATTGTTTGGGCTCTCAGGCATGATATTTTGACAATATTTTTTTACCATACTCAATACTCTTGAAAATAGATTTCCAAGTCCATTACATAAATCTGAGTTATACCTATTTTTTAAAGCTTGATATGAAAAATCTCCATCTTGTCCAAAAGGAACTTCTCTGAATATAAAATATCTAAATACATCGCTACTATATTCTCTTACTATATCAATAGGATTAATCACATTACCTCTAGATTTAGACATTTTCTCACCTTCTACAGTCCACCAACCATGAGCATAGATCTTTTTAGGTAAAGGAAGATCTAAAGCCATAAGCATCGCAGGCCATATTACAGCATGAAATCTAAAAATCTCTTTGCCTATAAAATGAACATCACAAGGCCAAATATTATAAAAACTATCATCTGGTTTATCTATCCTATATCCAGGCCCTGTAATATAGTTAAGAAGAGCATCAAACCATACATATATAGTGTGAGAAGGATCTCTAAGAACAGGAATTCCCCATTTAACCCTTGTCCTTGATACTGATATATCTTTAAGCCCATTCTCAACAAATCTAATAATTTCTAGCGCTCTGTAAGATGGAGACAGAAATTGAGGATTTTGTTTATAATACCTAAGAAGTTTATCTTGATATTTAGAAAGTTTAAAAAAATATGTTTCTTCACTAATTCTCTCAATAGGTTTTTTGTGAATAGGACACATTCCTTCAATTATTTCACCTTCTTCATAAAAATTTTCACAAGAACTACAATAAAGCCCTTCATAATTCCCTTTGTATATATTACCATTATCAATTAACTTTTCAAATATAAGTTGAACCTGTTTTTCATGTTCCTTATCGGTTGTCCTTATAAAATAATCATACTCAATATGCAAGGTCTTCCACATATCTTTAAAATGAATTACTATCTCATCTGCCCATTGTTTTGGATCTTTATTGTAAGCCTGAGCAGTTCTTTCTATATTTATCCCATGCTCATCAGTACCAGTTTGGAAAAATACTTCTTTCTTTTTAGATTTCATGTATCTAGCTAAAACATCTGCTGCAACTGTAGTATAAGCATGACCAAGATGAGGCATATAATTAACATAATATAACGGTGTAGTTATATAATATTTTTTCATACAATCTCCTTAAGTTCTCTTCTAAATAAAAAATAGTTATAAAGCACCAAAAAAGATATTATACGAGAATTAACGTTATAGCGAAGATATTTTTTGTATGTAAGATTCCTCTTTATAATCAAAACAGCTTTCTGTATGACATATCGATCTATATTTTTTTCTACATAGTAATATATCCTATTATTTAATATATCTATAAGAGATGAAACAGATTGTTTTGGATTTTGTGATTTAGCTATTTTATATGCTATAACAAAAGAAGCAATTTGACCATATTTGACCGCTTCTTTTATATCTTTCAATAAACCTATATGTTTAATAGCAAATGAAACTGAACCACCACTAGACTCAGCAGCATCAAAAGATAAATTCTCATCAAAACCATTTTTCTTTAAAATGTTAAATACATCATCAATCATCAAAGGTGAAAAGTTTAAAACCTGACTTCTAGACACAACAGTAGGTAAAAGTAAATTTTTTGAATGAGTAACAAAAATAAACAAAGTATTAATTGGTGGCTCCTCAATAGTTTTTAGCAGAGCATTTTGCGCTTCAATAACCATTTTATGAGCATCATCAAAAATAATAACTTTATATTTCGAAAATGAAGGAGCTAATTGTGAAAATCTAATTACTTCCCTTATAGTTGATATCTTTATATTATCTTGTTCTTCTGGTTCCTCACCAAGCAATGAAGCCTGAAATGTTTTATCTACTAAACGAAAATCTGGATGTATTCCTTTTAAAAACATTCTACAGCTTTCACAAATACATTCATCATTCTTTTCCCCAATACAAAGAATATGCCTAGCAAATGCCAAAGCAATCATCTTTTTCCCTATTCCATCAACACCTGTAAAAATATAAGAATGAAATATTTTATTTTCCTTTACAATTTTTAAAAGCATTTCTATGTTTTTAATATGACCTATTATTTGAGAAAATTTCATTTTAATTTTTTCTCAACTTCATTAACTATAAATTGATGTATTTCATCTATACTTTTTGATGAATCAATAATCTTTATTCCTTTAATCTTTTTAAATAATTTTTTATAAGTAAAAATTATATTTCTCATAAAATTTTTATCTTCTTTTTCTATTCTATCTTTTAAAAATTTTCTACTTCTTCTAAAATATTCATCCTCATTGATATCAAAACCAAAAACAATATCTATATTTAAACCCTTTGTTACAACTCTATTAAGCTTCTTTACAAGCTTCTCCCCTAATCTACGGCCGTAACCTTGATAAACAATACTAGCAAGAGTAAACCTATCAGATATAACAACATAACCTTTTTCAATGGCAGGTTTAATTAAATTTTCTACATGATCTGCTCTTGCAGCTTCATATAAAAATAATTCACACAACGGAGACATTACATTTTGAGGATCTAAAACTATCTCCCTTATCTTTTCTGAAACTTGAGTGCCACCAGGTTCTCTTGTTAAAATTACTTTAATTCCTTTCTTTTCAAGGTATCTCTTTAAAAGTTCTGCTTGTGTAGTTTTACCAGTTTTATCAGCCCCTTCAAATACTATAAAAACACCATCTTTCTTCATAGAATTATATTTTATAAATTTGTAAAATTTAATTACATATCACAAAAAAGGAGCATTAAATGGCAAGAGAAAAAACCCTCATACTAATTAAACCAGATGCTACAATAAGAAAACTTACAGGACTTATTATAGATAGACTTGAAAATTCAGGTTTTGAAATGGTTGCAGCAAAACTTATAAAAGTAACAGATGATTTAGCAAGAAAACATTATGATAGTTTAAAAAATCAACCTTTTTTTGAAAATTTAATAAAATACATTAAAGGGGAATTACACGGAATAAAAAACAACAAAATACTTGCTTTAGTATATAGTGGAGAAAATGCAATATCTGAAATTAGAAGATTAGTTGGTTCTACTAATCCAGAAGAAGCTGACCCTTCAACTATAAGAGGATCTTTCGGAAGAATAACAACAAAAGGATTATTTGAAAATGTAATTCATGCAAGTGCAAATAAGGAAGACGCTGAAAGAGAAATAAGATTATGGTTTAAAGAAGATGAAATAATAGAATAAAGATGAAAATAATTATACTTCTTCTTTTAACAACAAAAGTTTATCTCTTTTCTCAACAAAGCATATATCTTACCACAGAAGATGGTTGGAAAATACATCTCAAATATATGAAGCCAAAAAAAGAAAATTTTCCTCTACTTTTACTTATTCACTCGCAAAAAGAAAACTACACTGAATGGAAAAATTGGTTTAGCCACATAGAAGCATTTGGGTATGGTTGGGCTGCTATAGATTTAAGAGGTCATGGAGTATCAATTTACAAAACAGATGGTTCTTCTCAGACGTATTCTTCTTTTTCAGTATCTGGAAATGATAATGAATACAATAAAATGATAAGAGATATTGAGACTGCAGTTATATATCTCTCCTCTAGTGGTGTAGCAGAAGATAAAATATTTATTATAGGAAGCCATCTAGGAGCAAATGTAGCAGCAAAATTTTGTGTAATTAACAAAAACATAGCTGGACTTATTTTAATACATCCATATTCTACTATAAATGATATTCCTATAATAGGACTTTTAAGAAATTATGGTAAAAGACCTATACTTATGGTAAGTCCACAAAACAACTTAAAAAGAATAAGAGACACTCTTCTTTTATATCATTTAACACGTTCTAAAACTGATCCAAAAAAAACTTTTATAATAATAAGTGGAAACTTTACAACACCAAAAGATATGCCAAAATCTCTAATATATAGAATTCTACATTGGATAAATACCCCATATCTTCCTGAAGTTGTAACTACAAATGAAATACAAACAAACATCTCTACTTCTCAAATACAAAACTTATCATCACCAATAATTTTGATACTAGAGGATGAATAATATGCAGACATACAAAAAAAATAATAACATACATAAAACGTATGCATCATTACCAACAGAACAAATAAATAAAAATACATTCAATATAGACAGAATACCTCTACGGAAAGTTTTATTAAAACTAAATGAAGAAGATGCAAAAGTTCCAAAAGCAATAAAAAAGGTTATTAATGAAATTGAAAAAGCTGCTATTATTGTATCAAAAACATTTATATTAAATAAAACTACATTTTTCATAGGAGCAGGTACAAGTGGAAGATTAGGAATCTTAGAAGCGAGTGAACTCCCACCAACATTTGGAGTAAAACCTAAACAATTCCAAGCAATAATGTGCGGAGGACCAAAAGCAGTATTCAAAGCAAAAGAAGGAGCTGAAGATATATATAAAGATGGTTACAGAATCATTCAAAAGAAGGGAAAAGAAAAAGATACTCTTATTGCAATAGCAGCAAGTGGAATTACACCATATGTTAGAGGGGCAATTGATGCAGCTTTAAAAAAAAAGATGAATGTGATTTTCATTACAGCAAATTACAAAGAAAAACTATCTCCTCCCGCTCTTACAATAGCAGTAAATGTAGGGCCAGAACCAATAAATGGCTCTACAAGAATGAAAAGTGGCACAGCAACTAAATTAATACTTAATATGATAACTACTTCAGCAATGATTATATCTGGAAAAGTTTACCATAACTGGATGATAGATCTTAAGCCTACAAATAAAAAGCTAATAAACAGAGCTCAACGAGTTTTTTGCCAAATAACTGGTCTAAAATTAAATGAAGCGGAAAACTATCTCAAAAAAACAAAATATAATTTAAAAACTGCAATAGTTATGGCGGTTAAAAAAGTTGATAAAAAGAAAGCAGAAATATTAATTAAAAAACATAAAGGTTTTTTGAAGGATATAATAGGATAGATGAAATTTAGACTTATTTCTCAATTCAAACCCAAAGGAGATCAACCAAAAGCAATTAAAAAAATAGTTGAAAATTTTAAAAACGGTTCTAAAAATCAAGTTCTTTTAGGTGTTACTGGTAGCGGCAAAACTTTCACAATGGCAAATGTCATATCACAACTAAACAGACCTGCCTTAATTATATCTCCAAACAAAGTACTTGCTGCTCAACTCTATAGTGAATTTAAAACATTTTTTCCATACAATCATGTAGAATATTTTATATCCTATTACGATTATTATCAACCAGAAGCCTATATTCCCCAAACTGATACATATATCGAAAAAGATGCAGACATAAATGAACAAATAGATAAACTAAGAATAAAAGCAACTTCCTCAGTTTTAAACTTTAGAGACACAATAGTTATTGCATCAGTATCATGCATATACAATATAGGAACTCCCCAAAATTTTGAAAAATTTTCTTTCCTAATATACAAAAACATGAAAACCAATAGAAATACATTTATAGATAAATTAGTTAAAATGGGATACATAAGAGACGAAACAAATTTTAAAAGAAACACTTTTAGAATAAGAGGGAACATCATAGATATTTTCCCATCAGACTCTGATACTTTTTTAAGAATAGAAATTGATGAAAAAATAAAATCAATAACAGAAATGGAACCCCTAAATATAACAGAATTAAAAAAACTCAATGAATTTATTATTTCTCCTGTATCACATTTTATTACAGATGAAGATACTATCACGATAGCTATAAAATCAATTAAAAAAGAATTAGATGAAAGATATAATCAATTAATAAAAGAAGGAAAAACTATTTATGCAGAAAGGCTTAAACAAAGAACTTTATATGACATAGAATTACTCCAGACAACTGGATACTGCCATGGAATTGAAAACTATACAAGACATCTCACTCAAAGACCACCAGGCTCAAGACCAATATGCTTACTTGATTATTTCCCATCAGATTACATTCTATTTATAGATGAATCTCATATTGCTATACCACAGATAAGAGGAATGTATGAAGGAGATAGATCAAGAAAACAAACTCTTGTTGATTATGGTTTCAGACTGCCATCAGCACTTGATAATAGGCCTTTAAAATTTGATGAATTTGAAACTTTAAGACCACAAACATGCTTTGTTTCAGCTACTCCACAAAAATACGAACTTTCTATAAGCAAAGGCAAAATTGTTGAACAAATAATAAGACCTACCGGATTAGTTGACCCTGAAATAGAAATTCATCCTTATAAAGATCAAATCAAAAAACTTATATATGAGATAAATGAAAGAATTAAAAACAATGAAAGAACATTAGTACTTACTCTTACAAAAAAAACAAGTGAAGATTTAGCCACTTACTTAAACAACAAAGGAATAAAATCAGCATATATTCACTCTTCTATGGATACTTTAGAAAGGATAGAAATAATAGAAAGATTTAGAAAAGGAGAATTTCATGTTTTAGTAGGTATAAATTTATTACGAGAAGGGATTGATATCCCAGAAGTTTCTTTAGTAGCAATATTAAATGCTGATGTAAGTGGATTTTTAAGAAATGACACAACTATTATACAAATTGCAGGAAGAGCTGCAAGAAACAAATGCGGTAAAGTTATACTTTTTGCCGACGATATAACCCAAGCTATGAAAAATGCAATTGATGAAACTAATAGAAGAAGAAAAATTCAAATCAACTACAACAAAAAACATAACATAACACCACAAACCATACAAAAATCTTATGTAAGTTATGAAGAACTAAAAAAACAAAAACAATCTAAAACTATAAAAACAATAGAAGAAACATTATTAGAAATAAATAAAAATAATATTACAAATATAATTGAAGAGCTTGAAAAACAAATGAAAGAAGCAGCTGAAAATCTCAACTTTGAACTCGCAATTGAGTTAAGAGATAGAATAAAAACACTTAAAGAAATGAAAACTTTTAAACATATCATTTAATATAATTTAGTTATGGATAAAATTAAAAGAATAATTAAAAATGCTTTAAAAGAAGACATAGGTACTAAAGACATCACAACAGAGATATTTACTGATAAGAAAAAAAGATTCCTTGGAGTCATGATCTCAAAATCTAGAGGAATAGTTTGTGGAATAGATTTTGTAAAAACTTGTTTTAAGCTTTTAAATCCCAAAGCTATTATAAAAAAAATAAAAAATGATGGTGAGATTATAATTGAAGGAGACAAAATTATTGAAATAATCTCTGATAGAACCATTCTTTCTGCTGAAAGAACAGCTTTAAATATAATTCAAAGATTAAGTGGCATAGCAACAAAAACAAAAAAATTTGTAGATATAGCAAAACCTTATGGAGTTGAGATATATGATACAAGAAAAACAACACCTAATTTTAGAATGTTGGAAAAATATGCAGTAAGCTGTGGTGGTGGGAAAAATCACAGATTTGATCTTTTTGATGCTTTTATGATTAAAGATAATCATATATCTTGCTTAAAAAGTTTTTATGAACTCGAAAATAAAATAAAAAAAGCAAGAAAGTTATATCCAAACAAAGAAATTGAAATTGAAGTGCAAAGTATAGAACAGTTAAAAAAATTCATAAATTTAGACATAGATGTAATCATGCTTGATAACTTTTCACCTAAAGATGCAGAAAAAGCAATAAAAATTATAAAAGAAAAAAGAAAAGATATATTAATCGAGATTTCAGGTGGAATTAACGAGGAAAATATTAAAAATTTTTTAATTTTAAAACCAGATAGAATATCAATAGGCTCTCTTACACATTCTTATAACTCCCTTGACATATCCCTAGAAATAAAATCAATAACATGATAAAAAAATTTTTAATATCTCTCTATGATATAGATTCCACACAAAACCTAGCAAGAGACTTAATTAAAAAAGATTATATTCAAAAATATGACATGGTAACTATTACAGCAAAAAAACAATATGCAGGTAGAGGGCAGAGGACAAACAGTTGGTCAAGCGAAAAAGGAGGCCTTTATATAACAATAATTAGAAAAACAGATGAAAACAATTTTAAAAAAATTAATAACTTATCAATACAAATAGCTGATATCATTTCTAATATATTATCTAAAAAATGTTCAATAAAAACAATAATAAAACCACCAAACGACATATATGCAGAAACACAAAATGGTTATAAAAAAATCAGTGGCATACTTATTGAAACTATACCATATAAAAACATAAGATGGATTTTGATTGGAATTGGAATCAATTTCCAAAATAAAATACCTGATTGTTTAAAAGAAAAAGCTACTAATATATATTCCTTAACATCTAAGTATTATAAAATCTCTTATTTTATACAAGAAATTGAAAAAGAATTATCTAATATAAATATATGAAACAAAAAGAAATAGAAGAAATCATAAAAAAATATGACATTACAGATTTTGGTATAGTCAATATTGAAGACATACCAGAGTTTAAACTGCAATCAAAAAAATTATCACCAGAATTACATTATTTATATAATCCACAAAGAAAACACCCCTCAATATTTTATCCTCAAGCAAGATCTATAATAACGACTATATTTCAATATTGGAATTCAGAAATAAATTATGATAAGATATTAACAACTATAAAAGATCCCTACAACTTTATTAAATCAAAATTTCCTAAAGCAAACATAATAATATCTAAAAAAGCAAAAAAAATATCAAGATATGCAATTGTTGATGAATACCATAAATTAATAAGAGAAATTCTCAACAAGATATTAAATGATATGAAAAATATTTATCCTGATATAGAAGGTAAAATTTTTGTAGATACTTCACCAATTTTTGAAAAAAAAATTGCTGAATTATCTTCTCTAGGTTTCATTGGTAAAAACACACTATTAATCTCTCCAAAATATGGAAGCTATATATTTATAGGTGGAATAATTATAAACAAAAAAATTGAAATTATTAATTATAAAAATAAAATAACACAACTTTGTTTTGATTGTAATTCCTGCATAAACATATGTCCTACACAAGCACTTTCAGAAAATGGCTTAGACGAAACAAAATGTATATCATTTTGGACAACACATACTCAAAGAAATATTCCAAAAGAAATAATTGATTTATCAAACTATATGTTTGGATGTGATATTTGTCAAGAGATATGTCCTTTTAATAAAAAAACAAAGAAAGCAAAAAGTATTTTTTATAATAAAAAATAAC
>JAOAEH010000047.1 GCA_026416895.1 Elusimicrobiales bacterium | reverse complement strand
GTTCAAAACCATATTCCTTTATAATTCTTGCTATATTTAATCTTTGTTTTTTATCTTTTTCATAATCTACTACGTATACTTTATATCCTATCTTTTTGGCTTTATTTAATATTTCAAGGAGGTAATCAGTTTCTTCTTTTGAAATTTTTATATATTTTTTGTTTTTTGGAACTATACCATGAAAAAGAGATTCAACAACAATTTTAGAAGAATATTTTATTGCTTCATTAAGTATATCCAATGGTCTGTTTAGTATTAAATCTGATTCTGGATGTTCAGTTTTAAATTTGTCCAAAAATTTTATTATGGCATTTATAAAATCTTTTTCTTCATTTTGATTTTTCATTATTATTTTATATGAATCTATGTTATCAAAAAAGAAATTTACAAATCCTTGTTCTTTCAATTTTTTAATTTTTTGTAGTAAATAATCTTGCCATAATGGGTTTCTTATATCTGCTATAAATGAATTCCAATCATCTCTATATGTAATTGCAAAATTTTTTAATTTTTCATCATTAAATTCTGAGATACTTATGTATGCATAATATCTTTCAGGTTCTTCACTCAGTATTTCTTTTGGTAAATTTTCTGGTTGTACTACTACTAAATCAAAAATTTGAGAGTATGGTGACGAAAAATCGTTTCCATAATAAAATGCAATTGATTGTGAGTTAATATTTTTTGTAAAGATAATAAAATTAATTAAGCATAAAAATTTCATATTCTAGTTCCTTTATAAATTTTCTTAATATGATTAAAGATATTATGAAGGAACAAAAAGAGGCTATCGTAAAACCATATCCAAAATATGATGGACCTAAATAAAGTGTTATTAGTGTTAAGATTGTGTTTAAAGCTAAAAACAGAAAAGAAACATACATAGCCTCCTTTTTTTTGTTCATATAATGCATAACACTTAGCATTGCCATAAATCCCATTTGCATTTGTACTCCTATTAGATCTATGCTGAAAAGTGGAAGATATAGTTTAGGTATTTTTAATAAATTAAATATTTTTGGTGCAAAAAAGTATATTATAATATTAAAAATACCTTGAATTATTATAATTTCTCTTATCATTAATCTAAGTGAATCTGTCATTTCATCTTTTAGTTTTTTTATTTCATTTAAAGTGCCATAGTCAAGTATTGCATTAAAAAGCTCTTCATACTTGTAAGCAAAATCAGCTTCAAGTCTATAAAAAAATATTGCCATTGCCGGTATAATAGATAGGTATGCAAGAAATATAGGTAAATCATATGGTGGAGATATACTTAAGTTTCCTAAAATTTTAACTCCTGTCAGATTACTAAACCAAAATATTATTTTGTCAATCCAAATTGCTATGTTATAGAAAACAGATGCTAAAATTAAATCTAAGTTTAGGTTTGATAAAAATTTAAAGTTTGTTAACTCATTTGAAGGATATTTTTTTGCTATAACATAAATCATCAAAAATAAAAGTATAATATTACCAAAACAAAAAGATAAAATCATATACTCAACTCTACTTTTTTTTGTTAAAAAAATAAGAATTGTTATTAATATATATGAGAAAAGATATGATAAGAATATATATTTATAATTTTTAATTCCGAGAAGAAGTGAGTTTGCAATCCAAATACAACTGAGTATAATAATGCTGTTTATAAAAATTATATTGTAAGAAACACTTAATTTTCTTGTCATTAGATATGAAAAAAAAATACCAAATATTATTCCTATTCCTATAACTATTGTAATTAATCCTATGAAAGATGGAAGTATTAAATTTACTTTTTGTTCAAATATTTTATCTGCTGTATATCTTGAAAATGATAATTGAAATGGGCTTGAAAAAATTAGACTTAGCATAATAATATAGGTAACTGAAACTTGAAATTGTATTACATTAGTATAATCTTTATGAATTGAGATTTTAAATAGACCTATAAAAAGTATTGTTAGTATTGATATTATCCAAGGGCCTGAGCTGAGTATAACAGAATAACTATAAACTTTTATTATTGATAAAAGACTTTTTTCATTAAATATTTTTTTTAGTTCAAAACCAATTCCAGCCATATTTATTTTATAAATTTAGTGTATATTTCGTTATATTTTGAAAGCATTATTTTTTCATCATATAACAATTCGGCTCTTTTAATCGCTGTTGTAGAATATTTTTGCCATAAATTTTCATCAGAAAGTATATCGATATATTCTTTTGCAAGTATTTGGGGATTTCCTACTGGTGCGATTTCTCCAGATTTTCCTAATTTAATATCGTTTTCATCTATGCCATATATGAGGTTTTTACATGAACCAACATCTGTAACTACGCATGGAACTCCTGCTGCCATTGCTTCGAGTACCACTATTGGCATACCTTCACTTATAGATGTTAGAGATAGTATTGCTGTTTGTGAGAGTATTTTTACTGTATCTTGGTATCCAAGAAATTTTATGTTTTTTTCTATATCTAGAATTTTTACTAGATCCATGCATTCTTGAAAGTATTCTGTGTCTTCTTCATAAGGTCCAACAATCCAACCTTCTATATTTTTAATTTTTTCAGAAGCTATTTTTATAGCAGTTATAAACGTTTTTACATCTTTTATTGGAACAATTCTTCCAATGAATGTAATTACTGGTTTTATATTTTTGAAATCTTTTCTACAATTTATGTATTTTTCTATATTTATTCCATTAGGTATTATTATTGTTTTATTTGGATTAGCCCCTAATAATATTTGAGTTTTTTGTGCGCCGGGATATAGTGATATTATTATATCAGCAGTTTCATAAGCAAATTTATTCATGGCTGCAAAAAATCTTATCCAAAGTTCTCTTAAATAATTTTTTTCTGATGGATTTTTAAATAAATTTGTTTTATATTCTTTAATCCACTCCGCAACTAGCAGATCAATTTTTCTTTCAAACAGATATATACCATGTTCTGTTAATATAAACTTTTTTTGATAGTTGTTTTTAACAAATGATGATAAAAAACCAGCATAGCCTGTAGAAGGTGAGTGGATTATTTTAAAGTCAGGAAGATTTTCAGCTATTTCTACAATTTTCCATATAGGATAATGAATACTTCTTACTGTCCAGAAATAATCTATAAATGGTACATCTGGACAATTTTTATTATATTCTTCTTCTATAAATTTAAATGAGTTTTTTGAAAACAAAAATTGTTCATGGTTTATTTCTTTATAGAAATTGATTTTTTTTAATTCATCAGATAAATTATCTTGATGTTCCCTAAACCAGTAATGTAGTTTTCTCATCTTTTCAACTAAATATGGTATTTCTTTTATTTTTGTTTTTTTTATATTTTTTTCTACTTCATCAAACAGAAAATGAGTTTCTAAATGCAATAAATTTTGAGGTAATTCGTATTGGATTTCATTATAATCTTTTTCCTTTCCACCTAGAAATACAACTCCAAAACTAAAATTTTTTAAGTTTTTTATTATTTGATATATCCAAGAAGAAACACCGCCTTTTATATATGGGAAAGTACCTTCACAGATTAAAATAATATCAACATAATTACTTTTTTTTATGTAGTTAGCCATATCTCTATAAATTTTGATGTGTTGGTATCATAATTTAAAGATGGATCTTTTGATAATGTTTCTCTTACTTTTTCATATTCATTTTTATGATAATATATTTCTGCTACAATAAGCAAAACATCATGTGGGTTTGCTCCATATAGTAGGGATTTTTCTAATAATTTTAAAGCTTCATCATAGTTTTTTAATTCTTTCATTAAATTTGCTTGTATGAATAAAAGTTCGCCATCACCTGCGATATCTTGAGCTTTGCTTATGTAAAAATTTATTTGTGAAAGATAAAAGTTTTTTAAAGCATCATCACTAAGTCCAAGGTTATATATCTCCCAGTATAGTATTGCTATTTTTTTTAGTATATAAAAATCATTTGGATTTTTTTCTAATTCTCTTAATAGTTCTTTTATTTGTGAGAAAATTATGTTTTTAATTGTATATATTTTTTGGAATGCAAACATTCTTATTTCATAATCAGGATCGTTAATGTATTTTTTTAGTAAAGATATTGATGTTTTTGAATTTTCGGTTGAAAGTTTATCGATTACTTTAGATTTTAAAGTAACTGAACTTGATATATCAATTTCAAAATATGCTCCTTCTCCTAAATTTCTTTTTATTTTTGGATAATCTATAGTTGATGGCAATGATAATATATTTAGCTTATAATTTTGCTTTATTTTGATTTTTCTCAAAATAACAAAAACAAAATAAAAAGAGATTAAATATCCAATGAAAAATGTGATTGAGTTTATGAGAGTAAAAAAACTTAGTGTAAATATTTTACTGTAAGTGTATCTTTTGGGTATTAGTTGTATTAATATAGTAGATATTAGTAAAGATGCTATTATATGAAATAGAAAAAAAAGAATTACATATATAAAATTTTTACCAATTAATATAGAACTTATTGAACCAAGTTCAAACAATATTGATAGGTATATTATTTGTTTTTGTGTCATTTTTTTGATACTAGTTTTAATAAATAATTAAGTGTTTTTTCTTCGTTTTCTAACACATCGAATACCATAAAACTGATCTCTTCATCTGTTAGTGGAAAATTGTTTTTTATATCATACTTAAGTTTTTCTATTATGCTTATGACATTTTCGTAAGATGAAAGAGGAAAAAGTATGAAAATAAAATTATTCTTGTTACATATGATGTCTGAGCTTCTTATTTTGAGTTCAATAAATCTAGCAATATTTGTTGTTAGAGTTTCTGATTTGTTTTTTATAAGTAAAATAGTGCTTTTTATTCCTATTTTTTTTCTCATATATGACATTCTTTTGATTTCAATAATAAACTCTTCTGGGCAACTAGGATATTTTTTTATTAAATCTGAGTTTTCTTCAAATGATTTAATAAAATCTGCAAAATAGTTTAGGATAACCCATATCGATAAAATAGTTTCTTTTGTGTAGTTTACAAACGATATATCTTCTACCACTAGTAAAATTAAAGTGTTATCAGAAGAAGTATTACCAGGAATTACTGCTAAATAATCTTTTCTTAAGTCTTTGTATTGTGACAAATATACTGGTTTTTTTGTATTAATTGTTTCGTTTAATATGACACTAGAATAATTTGGTTCTTCTTGTGAATTTAAATGTACAATTTTTTTAAATATTTTTTTATCATATATAAGCATAAATCCTTTTCTTATTCCATAGTTTTTAATTATTACATTGAATATTTCTTCATAGGCATTTTCTGGTTTAATTGCATAGAGCTTTTTTATTTCAGTAAGTATGTTTCTTAAACTTTTTACTTTGGTTACATATGATTTTTCAATTTGATCATGTGATAGTTTAAGCATTTGAAAAGAAGTATTAATTTCATTAAATCTTAAATTAATGTAGTCTAATTCTTTTTGATATTGTTTTATTTTTTTTTGCCAAAAATAATGGAATTCAGAAAATATTAGCATAAATAATACAATATTGACAAAGTAATTTGTAGGGAACGGAGAATAAAAATTATAGATGAATAAACCAGATAATGATGTTGATATTATACCGGCAATAAGTCCATAGAAAAGTGTTATAACACTTATGAATATTAAAAGAATGTTTATTTCTTCTTTTATCATCAATGGATCAGATTTGTTTGTTATATAAGCTATTGTTAAAAAAATTATGCTTAAAAAAATAGTTTCAAAAACAAGGGCAACTATAGCTACATTTGAATAAATAGATATGCTTTTTTTCATTTAGAAATTTTTTAGAAGTTTTTTTACTGCTTTTGAGGCTATTTGAGATGTAGAACTATATGATGATGCATTTTGTGATATTCTTCCACTCCATATTATTGAGTCATCTTTTGAATCATATATGTTTAGAGTTATACTTACAGCAGGTTCAAAATCTATACCTGATTTATATCTCCATTCATTTACATATCCAAAAACAAAATACCTTGCTTTTGATTTCATCTCTTCTATTTTTGCGTAAATCTCTTTTTCAGTAATATTGTCAGTTTCTGAGTCTGAATTAAGAAAAATTATTTTATACCCTTTTATAAATAGTTCATTTTCAATTATATTTTTTATTTTTAAACCTGAAGATGGAGTTTCTGAATTATTTATGAAAGTTAAAACTATAAAATTTGAGTTTTTATCTATTTTTGGTATTTTTGATATATTTTTAAAAGATGTGCAAGATGTGATTGATATTATTATTGTTATAAAAATAATTTTTTTCATCATATACTCTCCTTTATATTTATATTTTATAATTTTTATTTAAGATTTAAGATATAATTTTACTTTTTAACTAATAAATTTTTTCACTGCATAAAAGCATTAAGTATGTATCATATGTAAGTATGGATTTTTTAAGTATAAATGATAAAATTACAATTGGTAGAAATAAATAAACTGGTAATTCTATTATCAATCTTTTTATTTTCATTGAATTAAGAATTACTTCAAATAGTTTTTTGTATTTTACAGTTTTTCCTT
>JAOAEH010000016.1 GCA_026416895.1 Elusimicrobiales bacterium | reverse complement strand
GGCTGGCTAAGAATAAGAAGTTTTTCTATAGCTTTAGCAAAATCAGATATCTCTATAAGAGAATGAATTTCTTTCTCAAGTTTTGTTGCTATATTATAGATCTTTTTTTCTTCATCATATTCCAAGATAGATGGATCTATCTCTGAACTACCAAATTCACCAATAATATTTTTAATTCTTTTATAGACGAGAGTAAATTTTTTAAATTCATCTTTAGATTTATAAAAATTAAGTGTGTTGACCCTATAACATAATTTAAGCACATCCCCTTCATTAATAAAAACATTCTCAACAGAATTTATAATATCTGCTGAAATATTTTTTTCTTCAAAATAAAAATAAGCTCTTTGATATATAAATAAAAGTAAATCCTTTAGAAGTTTATCTTCAGACTTTTTATTTCTTATATTATCAGGATATAAATCTCTAGCAAAGCGAATCAACTGAAGTAATGATAAATTTAACTTCATCTCAGCAATTATTCTAAAAACACCAATAGCACACCTTCTAAGTCCATGAGGATCACTACTACCTGTTGGAACCATATCTATTAAAAAATCACCCACAAGTGTATCGATTTTATGAGCAACAGCGTTTACAGCAGAATATATATTTGATGGTAATTTAGATGTTAAAGAATACGGTAAATTTATTTCACTTATAGCACGTTTTATTTCTTCATCTTTTATAGAATAATTTTCAGCATAATAATAATTCATTAAGTTTTCAAGCTCACTAAACTCGCCAACTACATTACTTGCTAGATCGTAGTAAATATATTCAGTATACTTTGCTTTAGAAGTATCAAGATTTAAATCTTCAAGTATTTTAAATGATAATTTTTTAACCCTTTCTGTTTTATCATATAAAGAACCAAGATTTCCTTGAAATATCATTTTTTTTAATTTTTCTTTCCATACATTTGGATCTGTCTTTAAATCTGTTTCATAAAAAAACAATGCATCAGCACACCTTGCTTTAAAAACATTTAAATATCCTTTTTCAACATTATTTTGTCCTTTTGAAATTCCATCTCTTATTCCTACAAAAAATGGAACAAATACTCCATCCTTTTCAGCAGGAAAAAACTTAAGCTGTTTTTTCATGACAAGTTCAAGCAAAGGAGATGGTAATTTTAAAAACTCCGATGGGTATTTAACAACAACACTTCTTGGATATTCACATAAATATAAATTTTCATTTAAAACATTATCATCTGTTCTAATACAACAGCCTGTTTTTTTGCTTATACCATCAATTATAGACAAAATTATTTTTTTTCTACTTTCATCATTAGCTATAACATAATTTTTTTCTAATGTCTCAAAATATGAATCTGAATTCTTGATTGTTATTTTTTTAAAACCAGTAAAGTATGAAGAATAAGTAACTCTGTTACTTTTAATTCCACATATCTCAATTGGTATAACCTTATCACCCCACAAAGCTAATATATTTCTAATAGGCCTTGCAAATTTAAACCTCGAATCTTCCCATATCATATTCTTTGGAAATACTAATTTTTTTATGCTTTCATAAAAAATCTCTGAAAGAATTTTAATAGACAAAGACGGTGGAATAATTTTTGTAGCACAAATTACTTCTCCTTTTTTTTCATGTTTTTCAATTGTAAGTTGCTCTGGTTGTAAACCTACTGATTTAGCAAAACCAATCGCTGCTTGTGTAAAATTACCATTAGAATCTTTCAATAGGTATGCTTTAGGACCATAAACTTTTTCAACTATTTTATCAGTTTTAGAAGGCACATCTGTAATAAAAACTATTAATCTTCTGTATGTTGCATATACGCTAATATCTCCAAAAGTTAAATGTTTTTCTTTCAACATTTCCGCAATATAATTTTTAAGCTGTTCTTTAGCTGGTATTATAAACCGCGCAGGTATATTTTCAACAGTCAGCTCAAATATAACATTTCTTTTTTCGATCTTCATTATTCCTCCAGATCTTATTAAATTCATTTTTGATTTTTTTCAATATATAATTTTGCAACCATTTTAGCCATATTTCTAACTCTTCTAATCAGATTAGCTCTTTCAACAACTGATAAAACTCCTCTTGCCATAAGAAGATTAAAGCTGTGAGATGCTTTCATAACCATATCATAAGCAGGATAATAAAGACCTTTTTCAATCAAATATGAAGTTTGATATTCATAATAATCAAATTCATTTTTTAGTTTTTCTATATCAGATAGTTCAAAATTATATACAGAAAACTGTTTCTCCATCTCCGCATGAACATCTCCATATGTAATAGTATTACTCCATTTTATATCAAAGACATTATCTTTATTTTGAGAAAACATTGCTAATCTTTCAAGACCATATGTTATTTCAACGCTTATAGGGAAAAGATCAAAGGATGCCATCTGTTGAAAATAAGTAAACTGAGTTATTTCCATACCATCAAGCCATACTTCCCAACCTATACCACTTGCTCCAAGCGTTGGAGATTCCCAATCATCTTCAACCCATTTTATATCGTGTTCAGATATTTTTATACCTATCGATTCAAGAGATTTAAGATAAATTTGCTGAATATTATTTTTCGGTGGTTTAATTATAACTTGATACTGATAATATTTTCCAAGTCTATTTGGATTTTGAGCAAATCTTCCATCTCCAGGTCTTCTAGAAGGTTCTACATAACAACACGACCATGGTTTTGTAGTAAGAACACCAAAAAAAGTAGCAGGATTAAATGTACCTGCCCCTTTTTCAATATCATAAGGTTGCATCATAATACAGCCCTCTTTTATCCAAAAATCACTTAGCTTGTTTATTATATCTTGAAAATTCATAACTATTCCTCCTAAAAACTAAACTCGTAAAAAAATGGATCTATAAATTTTGGAGCATTTTGATTTAGGCAGTTGAAAGCTAACTCAAAAATCTTATGATAATAATTATCAAAATAATCAAGTTTATCTATATCAGAAAAACCATTATGTAAAATTTCCCAAAAATATTGATCATAACCAAGTTGAGTATTTTTAAAACCCACCCCAAAATATTCCAAAAAATTCATGACAAAAATAATTTTAAACCATTTAGAAACATGTAAAGTTTTAGAAAGATAATCTAATGCACTGATAATAAGGTTATATTTATCCTCTGATTTTTGATTTAAAGGTGTAAGAATTGTTATTATATCTGAAATAAAAATAAAATTACTTAACTTTTCTATGTTATCTCTAATCCCCATATAACTCTCTATTATACCAGCTCCAATACATAAAGGCATACCACCATATTTTGACCAATAAAATCTAAAATCACAATGACACATAAGCTCAGAAAAACATCTAAGTTTAGCTTGTGGTTTTCTAACACCTTTGAATACAACATCTAATTTTCCATGTTCTTTTGTAAATATAGTAACTACTCTATCAACCTCTCTTATATTTTTATGTTTTAAAACTATTCCTTTATCACAAAAATACATAAAAATATTCTATAAAATAGTTAAATTTTTTTAACCTGTTTTTTACTTATAAACAAAAAATTTTAGTTAATTTGATATAATATAGTTTATGTTGCCGACATATAGACCTAATATAAGAAGAAGAAAAAAGACTATCGGTTTCAGAGCAAGAATGAAAACAAAATCTGGAAGAAAAATACTTGCAAACAGAAGAAGAAAAGGAAGATGGAAACTTATCCCTGAATGACGAGAAACAGGTATTTTCTTTCAGAAATACGTCTGAAAACCGAAAAGTCTTTTAAAGAAGTTTATGAAAAAGGGAAGAAGATATATTTTGAAGGTGGAGTTATCTATTTTTTAGAGATCTCTGATAAAAGAAAACTAAAATTTGCTGTCTTAGTTTCTAAAAAATGTGGAAATGTTCCTAAAAGAAACAGAATAAAAAGACTAGTTAGAGAATTTTTTAGATTAAATCAACAAAATATAAAAGCTTTTCATATTATAATAAAATTTTATAAAAACCCAGGATTTAAAGGATACACTGATGCTCAAAGATTTATTAAACAAATTTTGGAACAAAACAACCTTATTAAAAACTATTAATCTTTTATTTATAATTTGGAAAACAATAAGAGTTATTTTAGGGCCTGGAAATTGTAAATTTATTCCCTCATGTTCTTATTATTCAAAAGAAGCAATTCAAAAATACGGATTAATTAAAGGAAGCTATCTTGCTATTAAAAGAATTATAAAATGTAGTCCTTTTACAAGTGGAGGCTATGATCCAATTCCTTAAGGAGGATAAATGCAAAAAAATTTACTTTTAGCAATAATTTTAACATCTCTTATCTGGATAATATGGTACAGTTGGATAACACCTCCTCCTCAAAAAACAAATTCAAAAAAAATAGAAACAAATTCTGAAAAAAAATCAAATTATACATCAGAAAAGCTAATTGAAACAAAAGAGATTTCACAAAACACATTAACACAGCAAGAAGCTATAATTTATGAATTAAAAAATCAAAAAGCAAAGTTTTATCTTACTCAGTCTTTAGCTCTTAAAGAGGTTTATTATAAAGGTCCAGTACAGGAAGTAAATTTAATCTTACAAAACACTTCTTTCTTAAAATTTTTTGATAATTTAAAATACTCAAAAATATATAAAAGTACCGATTCTGTAAAAGTAAAAGCAGAGACATCTGAAATGGAAATAACAAAAACTTTAAAATTATCTGAAAATAATGGAATTAATAAATTACAAGTTGAAATAAAAAACAAATTAAAAAAAGCTATAAAAATTAATCCTATTGAAATAAATATAGGACCTGGCCTAAATACTGTAAAAAGTGAAGAAAGCGAAAATCCAAAAATATGGCAGGCAATATATTCTTATAAAAAAGAAAATAGGAAAAATCCACTTATTGAAAAGATAAAATCTGATCACAATAATTTAGATTTTATATGGACTGCTATAGAAAATAGATATTTTATATTTGCTATTCTAAATGAAAATAAACAATTTTCCTCTATAAAATTTTTAAAAGAAAAAATATTTGATCATGATGCTCCACAAATAAATATCTTAACTAACGAAATTATATTACAACCTGCTCAATCTTATACTTTTGACATAAATTTTTATGTAGGACCAAAAGATTATGAATTTCTAAAAAAGCTCGGTTGGGGATTACATTTAAGTATCGATTTTGGTTTCTTTGCTCCCCTTGCAAAAATAGCAAATACTTTACTAAAAAAATTCTATAATTTAACAAAAAATTATGGAGTAGCAATAATAATGCTTAGTGTTTTAGTACAAATAATAATGTTACCTTTAACATTCAAATCATATAAAGCTATGGCAATCATGAAAAAAATGCAACCTGAAATGAAATCTATACAGGAGAGATACAAAAAAGATCCCCAAAGAATGAATATTGAACTTATGAATTTATACAAAAAATATGGAGCAAATCCATTTTCAGGTTGTTGGCCAATGTTATTACAAATTCCAATATTTTTTGCATTATTTACGACTTTGAGAAATTCATGGGATTTACATGGAGCTGCATTTATATTGTGGATAAAAGATTTATCAGATAAGGATCCTTACTTTATACTTCCAATACTTATGGGTGCCTTGATGTTTGCTCAAAATTATATATCACCTCAATCAATTCAAGATCCTACTCAAGCAGCAATAATGAAATGGATGCCTATAATATTTACATTCTTATTTTTGACTTTTCCAAGTGGTTTAGTTTTATATTGGATAATAAATAGTATATTTTCAATACTATTGAGTTTATATATGAAACAGAAAGGATTTTACTCATAAAGGGGGAAAAATATGAAGGAATTAAAAATAGAAGCAAAAACAGTTAAAGAAGCGATTGAGAAAGGTTTGAAAGAACTTAACTTAACAAGAGAACAAGTTGAAGTGGAAATAGTTCAAGAAGAAAAAAAAGGAATTCTAGGAATAAACTCACAAAATGCATGTGTTATAATACGTGAAAAAAATTTCAATAAAGCTGAAGAACCTAAACAAACTAAAAAAATTGAAAAAGAATTGATACTTTCCGACTATTCATCATTTATTAAAAGTGAAAATATACTGGAAGATGTAAAAAAATTAGTTAGTGATATAATTTCATTATCAAAAATAGATTTTAAAATAACAAAAGAATTATATGATGAAAATTCTAGATTAGTCTATCTTGATTTACAAAGTAAAGATGCTGGTATTTTATTATATGATGGTGCAAAAGGTTTACTTTCACTCCAACAAATTGTATCTATAATTATAAATAGATATTATGAGGGAAAAATATCTGTAAAAATCGATTCAGAAGAATTTTGGCAAAAAATTGAAATAAAACTAAAAAAAGATATAGAACATGCAATAGAATTTATAAATAGAACCAAAAGACCATATAAAATGAAACCTATGCCATCTTCATTTAGAAAAATAATACATGATACAATAAAAAACTATTATCCAAATTATAATACCCACTCTGTTGGAAAAGGAAAATTTAGAAGAGTAATAATAAGCCAAAACAAACAAAAAGAAGAAGAAAATCCAAATACAAATCCAAACAATAAATTAAAACAAAGTACTTCTAAAGAACAAAATGTATCAAACAACTGATACAATAGTAACAATAGCTTCTGGTCCTGGTGGAGCTATAGGAATAATAAGAATAAGTGGGAAAGACGCTTTAAAAATATCATCTAAATTTTTATCACCAAATAATTTTATTAACAATCCTAAAAATTCTTACTTCTTGCTAAAAATAACAGATCCTAAAACACAAAAAATTATAGATAAAGCAATAGTAGTCATTTATTTATCACCAAAAAGTTATACAGGACAAGATATGATAGAAATATTTTGTCACAACTCTCCTTATATAATTAAAAAGACTTTAGAAATAGCTCTTGAAAATGGAGCTAGACAAGCCCAACCAGGAGAATTTACTTTTAGAGCATATATAAATGGAAAAATTGATCTTATCCAAGCAGAAGCAATAAATCAACTAATAAAAGCAGAAACAGAAAAACAACATTCAATTGCAATAAAGCAAGCAGAAGGAAGTCTTTCAAAAAAATTATTTGAAATAAAAAATCAAATAATATCGTTACTTTCAGAAACAGAAGTAAGAATAGATGATTCATATGAAGAAATAGACGAGATAAATCAAGATTCATTTAAAAATTCACTAGATTCAGTTATTGAATCTATAAAAAAACTAAAAGATACTTATCATTCATACTCATATATAAGAGATGGCATTAAAATATGTATATGTGGAGCACCAAATTCAGGTAAGTCTACACTTTTAAATACTTTAATAGGTTACGAAAGAATAATAACTTCTCCAATTCCAGGAACTACAAGAGATGTAATAGAAGTAATATTAGATATAAAAGGTTTCAAAATGATATTTTATGACACTGCAGGAATAAGAAAAACTGAAGACCCAATTGAAATTGAAGGAATTAAAAAGACATTTTCTACAATTGAAAACTCTGATATAATCTTATTACTTAAAGATCCTTTACAAACAGAAAGAGAATATCTAGAAATTAAAGAAAAAGTAATGGAAAAAGTTAAAAAAGAAGCAAAGATAATAGAAATAATAACTAAATCAGATATATTAAAAGAAAAAAATAAGAGTAATTTCTTATACATATCATCAATAAGCGGAGAGAATTTAGATAAACTTTTATCAATGATTACAGATTTAAAAGAAAAAATAACAGATGATATTTATGATGAAATAATAGTTTCAGAAAGACATTATCAATGTCTTTTAAAATCATATAATGAGTTAATTAAAATAAAAAATATCCCATTTAATAACTATGAGCTTATTGCTGAACACTTAAAAAATGCATTAAATGAACTTGAAGCAATAGTTGGAAAAACCTTAAGCGAAGATATTCTTAAAAATATATTTTCAAAATTTTGTGTTGGTAAATAGGAGAATGTATGAAAACTATTATAGACTTAACTAAAACTTTTTTTTCTAAACCTGAAGAATTTGTAAAAAACTTAAATTTTAAAACAACAATTTATATTTTCTTAACACATTCTTTTGTAAAAATAACCTATAATTTAATCTCATCTCATCCTTTTCCACCAGAAATGAACTTTGAGTTTTCAGGAATTGTAAATCCAAAAATTACTGATTTTATTTTATCATATTTTATATCTGAATTTCTTTATCTTGGTATTTTTTTATCTATAGTTACAATATTAATATCAGAAAAATTTTTAAATAAAATACTTATTTCAATATTTTTTATCAGTTTTTCAATATACTCTATATTTAAAAGCTCAAAAATAATTTTGACCTTATACTTAATAATACTTATTTTAGCTACTCTTGTTTTAATTAAGAAAAATATAAAAAACTATTTAATTTCTCTTAAAATTCTAATTTCCATTCATATAATAAGTATTATTTCAACGTTTTTAATATATTTTTCTGAAATTATATCATCAAATATTCTCTTTATGGTCATACTATTTTTATATTCAATTTTATCTTTTGGTTATTTTGTAAAATTATTTATTGCAAATTATGACATTACTGTAAAAAAACTTATAATATATTCTCTAATAGCTATAATCGTTGCCATTTCTTATGGAATAAGCATAACAAAATTAGATATATTTAATCCAAATACAGAAAAACTTATTCTTTATAACTGAAATATATGCCATTACATTTCTACCCTGAAAAATACGATCTAATAGTAGTAGGAGCAGGACACGCTGGTTGCGAAACAGCACTTATTGCGGCAAAAATGGGTGTAAAAGTTCTTCTAATCACTCAAAATTTAGATACTATTGCACAAATGAGTTGTAATCCTTCGATAGGTGGTGTTGGAAAAGGACAATTAGTAAAGGAAATTGATGCTCTTGGTGGATATATGGCAATAAATACTGATTTGTCTTCACTTAACTATCATATGCTAAACACATCCCGAGGTCCAGCTGTAAGATCTCCAAGAGCCCAATGTGACAAAAAACTATACCACATAAATATGAAAAAAAAGATTGAATTGACTAAAAACATACATCTCTTTCAAGATGAAGTTAGATCAATTTATTTTAAAGAATCAAAACTTAATGGTGTAATTACATTAAGAAACACAGTATATCAAGCAGAGATTGTTATAATTACAACAGGTACCTTTCTTAAAGGAATAATTCATATAGGTGAATTCACAGCCAAAGGAGGAAGATATAATGATCCATCTTCTGAATTTTTATCTGATGAAATAGAAAAGCTTGGCATCAAAAAAATTAGAATGAAAACTGGCACTCCTATGAGA